>JAGAJI010000068.1 GCA_017626135.1 Clostridia bacterium
CCCCCCCGCCCCCCTTCTTCCTGCAAGCGACTTCTTAAATTTTCTTGATCTTGACGTTGCCGCAGAGTACGTCCGAATAGGAATAGGCGGTCTTGCCCAAGAAGTCCTTATCGTCGGGTTTGACGGTAAAGAGGGCGGGGTACACACCCGACAGCACGCCCGAATAGCTCACGCTTTTGTTGCGACCCAAATTAACTTTCACGGCGACCCGTTGCGCCGAGCAACTGCGCACCATCTGTTTCACGTCCTTGATTTTTTTGGTAGGTTTAATCATGTTCGACACCCCCTGTCACGGGATAGTATGCCCGAATTTCGGGAATTTTATACAAAGTAGTTCTTTCTTTTTTTGGACTCGCATACCTATAAACAAGAGGGGTTCCTGGGAGCCTTCTGGTTGAGTAGACAAAAAATAAGAGAGGAATTAAATATATGGTAAAACCACAGTTTGAAACGTACCGTTACGTCGGAGAAATCTGCCGTTTGAAGAGTCAGTCCATCGTCGAGTGCCGACTCCCGGGGAGCGAGATCAGCAGCGTGCTCGCCATTCGCGCGCAGGCGGTGCCCGGGGAATCGACGTGCGCGGACGGGGAAGTGCAGTACGGCGGCAAAGTCATTCTTTCCATCGTATACGAGGACGGCGAAAAGAAAATCTGTCGCGCGGAGCGCGGCGCGGAATTCTTCCATAAGGCGGAAGGGAGCGAGGTCAATCCCTCCTGCTTTGCCAAAGTCAGCCTTTCGAGCGACAACGTCAACTGGCGGCGGGAGGGCTCGGGGCTGTATGTCTCCGTCGTGGTGGACGGGGCGATTACAGTCTACGGCGCGAAACACGCGGACTACCTCCTTGGCGGCGAGGATATAATCGTGAAGAAGGGGACGATCGCCATTTCCAAAACGGTTGCCGTAAGCGGCGAGGCGGAGGGGGAAGACGAGTTTGACACCGACGATATCGGCGACGTGCTCCTGCACAGCGAGACTGCCGTGGCGCACCGCGTGAGCGTTAGCAACGGGCAGGTGGACGTGGAAGGGGAGATCAACCTGCACGTTTGCGTGTTGAAGAGCGACGAGTCCGTCTGCTCCTACGAGCGCCTCATTCCCTTCCAACTCTCCGTGCCGAGCGAAGAGGCGTTCGGCAACGTGACGGCAGGGGCGAGGGTGTCCGTCAAGTCCGCCCACCTCACCGCCGACGTCGACGAGGAGAAGGGGGTGAGCCGCGTTGTCCTGTCCTACTGCCTTGCGGCGGAGTGCTATCTCGTCGTCAAAGACGAAATCATCGTGGCGGAGGACGCCTTCTCCACCTATGCGGAACTTACCCTCAAAAAGCAAAACGAGGGGGGTATGTATTTGACGAGCCAAACGAAAGGGGTGGAACGAGTGAGCGGTCAGGCGGTTCTTTCCCCCGAAATGGACGGGGAGTACGCCCTGCAAGCCGCCGTCCTTCCCCGCGCGGAACTTACCGTCAAGAAAGGGGAGCGCGGTATGGAAGCGGAGGGGGCGATCCTTGCGGAAGTGCTCCTGCTCGGGGCGGACGGGAGCCATCGCTCCGCAACCCTTACTCTGCCCTTCGTCTTTCCCGTGGACGTAAGCGGGGAGCAGGTGGAAGCGGATTGCATGGTTTGCGGACTCAATATCCGTCGCAAAAAGAGCGGGGAGACGGAAGCCGAAGGCACGCTCAAACTCTCTTTCCGTGCCTACGAATCACGGGAATGGTCCTATTTGTCGGAAGCGACGGTGGGAGAGGAGTATCCCGAAAACGACAGCGGTTTCTCCGTGTTCATGACGGAGGCGGGGGAGGACTTGTGGCAGGTGGCAAAGCGGCTCAACTGCGCGCCCGAGGACTTGAAGAAGAGCAATCCCGACCTCGAATTTCCGCTCAAAGACGGGGAAAGGATCTACGTTTATCGGCAAATTCGGTAAAAAATTTCCAAAATCGTCAAAAAGTGGGGAGAAATTTCCCATAATATATTGAAATTTCCATAAAAATGTGTTACAATAAGAAAAGAGCAATCGGAGCGGCGAGTGTTCCTCGCCGCTTTTGCGGTTGACCGCGCGATAAAATCGGCGTCGTTGGGGTTGAAATGAACGCAGTCAAAATCAAATCGTATGCAAAACTCAATCTCACGCTGGAAATTTTGGGCGTGGAAGGGGGGTATCATAGGCTCGACTCCCTCGTGGCGAGCGTGGATATTTCCGATCTTCTCGTCTTAAAAAAGCGCAAGGACAAGCTTTCGTCCGTTACCATGAAAGGCATGGGCAGCGAGAGCATTCCCCCCGAAGACAACGTCGCGTGGAAGGCGGCGGAGCTCTTTTCCAAGACTTTCGCTACGGGCGGCGCGGAGATCACCGTGTATAAAAATATCCCGATGAACGCAGGCATGGGTGGCTCGTCCGCGGACGCGGCAGGGGTACTCAACGGCATGGCGAAGCTGTACGGCGTCGAGGATAGAGACGCGCTCAAAGCGCTTGCGGACAGTCTCGGGAGCGACACGGGCTATATGCTTTCGGGCGGGTTTGCCCGTATGCAGGGCAGAGGGGAAAAAGTGACCCCCCTCGATCTTAAAAATAAGCTCCATTTTCTATTGTTGGTGCCCGAGGAAGGGGTGTCGTCGAAGGCTTGTTATCAAAAGTTCGACGAGCTGCCTCGGACGTTGGAATGGCGGGAAAGTCAGACGGACGCGCTGATTTCCGCATTGCGCAAAAACGACTTAAACGAGGGGGGCAGGTATTTGATGAACGATCTTTTCGTCCCTGCTTTGCACCTCAATCCGAGCGTAAAAAAGGCGAAGGAAGAGGCGCTTTCCTTCTCCCCGTTGGGTGCGACGATGACGGGGTCGGGGAGCGGCGTGGTTGCGATGTTCGAAAGCAAAGAACTGTGCGAATGGGCGCAGAGTCGGTATCGAGGCAAAAGTCGTGCGTACGTGGTTTCCACGATCACGCCCGACTATCAAAAAATCAAAAGGGGATTTCCGCTTAGAAATCCGTTCGTCCTGTCGCAGGACGAGATCGAAAAAGCAAAGGAATAAGGGAAAATCGTATGGAAGAAAGAATTGTAGACGATGAATTTGGCAGAGGCATTCGTCTGAAGAAGACGAAGGACGGGTACGTGGACGTGGAGGACGAGCTCGCGCCCGAGACGGAAACGGAAGAGACGGAAGGCACGGAAGAAGAGATTGCCGTCATTCTCCCCACCGAAGAGGACGGGGAAGAAAGGGCGTACTCGATGCCCGCTGCGTACGACGAAATGGACGACGAGGACCTCGTGGATCTGTCCCCCGAAGAGGCGGAGCGCGTGCGCAAGGAGAAAGAGGAAGCGTTGCGCCGCCGTAAGGAAGCGTATGAAAGCGCTTGCCGCGAAGGGGAAAAGCTGTTGAAAACGGGAAGTTTCCGCGCCGCGGAACTCGCCTATGAAAAGGCGTTGAAATTAGACGAGCTTGCCACCGAAGCCTCGGTGGGCTACTGGCGGGCGAAGACGGCGAATTTCACCGACCCCGACGTGCTTACGGAAGAGTACCTCGAAGGGGGCATGGAAGAGCTTGAATCCGACCTCGGCGTGCTCGCAACGGAAATCATCAAACGGGAGTACCACGACGAATTCGAAAAGCGGTATCAAGAGCTTTGTGAGCAGGAAGCGCCCATTTGGGAACGGGTGGAAAGCAAGCAGAAGGAGCGCCGCGTCGTTCTCTCCAAAAGACGGACGAAGAGCTTTATCCTTTTCCTCTGTTCGCTGTTGCCCTTGATCGGAATGCTGATCGCGACGGCGGTCGTGGGGCTGAAAAATTTCTCCACGCCCGACGACACTTTCGTTTTGCCGACGATTATTTGCGGCAGTATCGCCGTGGTGGCGTTCGTGCTTTCGCTCGTCGTGACGAATGCGTTTTTCAACGCCTGCCGTATGTATCGCATGAACGAAAACCTCGCCTCGACGGAGGACGGGAAAGCGGTTCTGGATATCCGAGAATACAAGGCGGTGTACGAGGGACTGCTGCTTGCGCCCAAGACGGAGGACTTCGGGGAGACGGAAGAGGACGGCGAGGACGCGCCCGACGAACCCGACGAAGAATAACGAAAAATCGACGAAGGACTTGCAGTCCTTCGTTTTTTCTTGCTTTTCCGAAAATTTCATGCTATAATGTAATATAGTGAATTATACGATTTGACAGGCGGCAGAAAGTTTCGGCATTTGGCTCGGAAGGGAGTGAAGAGCGCAAACCGCCCGAAAATCGGAAGAGAAAGGTATATGAAAAAAATTTTAACCTACTTCAAACCGTATAAGCGGCAAAGTTTGTTGGGTCCCCTTTTCAAACTTTTGGAAGCCACGTTTGAATTGCTGGTGCCCTTCGTCGTCGCGCGCATCGTGGACGTGGGGCTGGGCGAATTCGTGGAAGGGAAGGGGTATATCTACGCCGACAAGGGCTATATCGGTTGGATGTGCGCCCTTTTAGCGCTGTTCGGGCTCCTCGGGCTCGCCTTTTCCGTGACGGCGCAGTACTTCTCTGCGCGCGCAGCGACGGGCGTGTCGGCGGGGGTGAGAAGTGACCTGTTCAAAAAATTGCAATCGTTGAGCTACAAGGACATCGACCGCATGGGGGAAGCGACCATGCTCACCCGCATGACGAGCGACGTGGACAAGATGCAGACGGGGATCAACCTGTTCTTGCGTCTGCTCCTTCGTTCCCCCTTCATCGTGTTCGGCGCGTTGGTATGCGCCTGCATCATCGATCCCGCCTCCTTCGGCGTGTTCGGCGGCGCCATTCTCGTGCTTGCCGTCGTCGTGTACGCGGTCATGTTCCTCTGTATGCCCCTGTACAAGAAAACGCAGGCGAAACTGGATAAGGTACTCCTTTCCACCCGAGAAAACCTGACGGGCGCAAGAGTGCTTCGCGCCTTTTGCAAGGAAGAGGACGAGCGTAACCTCTTCGACGAGCGCAACGGACAACTCACCAAGGAACGCAAATTCGTGGGCGGGATCGCTGCCATCACGAATCCTTTGACCTTCGTGCTCGTCAACCTCGCCATCATTTTGCTCCTGTATACCTGCGGTATTCGCGTGGACGGCGGCACGCTTACCCAAGGCAAGGTGATCGCGCTCTACAACCTCATGAGTCAGATTTTGATCGAACTCATCAAACTCGCCAACCTCATCGTGACGGTGGCAAAGGCGGTGGCGAGTGCGGAGCGCATTGAGGCGGTTTTGAATATGCAACCTTCCCTTGAAATTGAAAACGAGACACCCACGTCTGCGTTCACGGACGACATGATCGTCTTCGATCACGTGTCCGCGCGCTATAACGAGGGGGCGGAGGACGCCCTGAGCGATATCAGCTTTACCCTGAAAAAGGGGGAGACCCTCGGCGTCATCGGGGGGACGGGCTCGGGAAAATCCACCCTCGTCAACCTCATTCCCCATTTCTACGACGTGCGCGAAGGGCGCGTATTCGTCAACGGACGAAACGTGAAAAACGCAAGCGTGCAGAACTATTTGCGCGAAAAAATCGGCGTCGTACCCCAAAAGGCGCAACTCTTCAAGGGCACGATCCGCGAGAACCTTCTTTGGGGGAGAGCGGACGCGACGGACGAGGAACTTTGGGCGGCGGCGAAGATCGCGCAGGCGGATGAATTTATCAGGCAGAAGGGGGGGCTGGATACCCCCGTGGAGCAGGGTGGCAAGAACTTCTCGGGGGGGCAGAAACAGCGACTCACGGTCGCACGCGCCCTCGTTCGAAACCCCGATATTTTGATTTTAGACGACTCCTCGTCCGCCCTCGACTACGCGACGGACGCGGAGATGAGAAGGGGGATTCGGGAGCTCGACACGACGGTCGTCATCGTTTCCCAACGCGCTTCGTCCGTGCGTGAAGCGGATAAAATCCTCGTCCTCGACGAGGGGGAGGCGGTCGGCATGGGCACCCACGAGGAGCTCATGCAATCTTGCGAAGTCTATCGCGAAATCTATTTTTCTCAATATGAGAAAGAGGAGGTGAACGCATGAAAAGAGCAAAAGACCCCACCCGTGTACGCGTTCAAAAGCCTTCGACCTTAAAAAGAATACTCCGTTACGTCATGCGGTACCCCTTCTCCTTGCTCGGTTCGTTGCTCCTTGCCGTGGTGACGGTGGTGGCGACGTTGCTCGTGCCCGTGTACTTCGGTGACGCCGTCGACTGCATCGTGGAGAGCGGCGTCAAATGGGAGACTCTCTACACGATTTTCCTCAAGATCGGCGTGACCATCGGCGTGGGCGGAATCTCGCAATGGCTGATGAGTCTTTGCAACAACCGCATTTCCTGTCACGTCGTGCGCGATATCCGCGAGGACGCGTTCGATAAGCTGGGCAGACTGCCCTTGCAATATATCGACACCCACTCCCACGGGGACACGGTGAGCCGCATCGTCGCGGACGCCGACCAGTTCTCGGACGGACTTTTAATGGGGTTCACCCAGTTTTTCACGGGGGTTATGACCATCTTGGGCACGATTGCGTTCATGCTGATCACCAACTTCAAAATCGGGCTCGTCGTGGTGCTGGTGACCCCGGCTTCGCTCTTCGTGGCTCGATTCGTGGCGAACCATACCCACAAATTTTTCACCGAACAGACCGCCACCCGTGGGGAGCAGACCGCCTTTGCGGAAGAGGCGATCTGGGGCTTGAAGACGGCGCAGGCGTTCGCGCACGAGGACGAGCACGCGCAGAAGTTCGACGAGATCAACGCGCGCCTTGAAAAGGCGACGATGAACGCCACCTTCTATTCCTCCCTCACCAACCCGTCCACCCGTTTTATCAACAATTTGGTGTACGCCCTCGTCGCGCTCCTCGGCGCGTTCGACGTGGCAGGCGGTATCTTTACCGTCGGCGGACTGACGAAGTTTTTGTCCTACGCCAACCAGTACACCAAGCCTTTCAACGAGATTTCCGGGGTTATCACCGAGCTGAAAAGCGCCTTCGTCTGCGCGTCGAGAATTTTCGAGCTTATCGACGAGACGGAGGAAGTCCCCGACGGCGGCAACGAAGTTTTGGAGAACGTCGAAGGCAACGTACGCCTTAACGACGTGTCCTTCTCCTACTCGAAGGATAGGAAACTCATCGAGGATTTAAGCCTTTCCGTTCGACCCGGCGAACGCGTCGCCATCGTCGGCAGAACGGGCTCGGGCAAGACAACGCTCATCAACCTTCTGATGCGGTTTTACGACGTAGACGGGGGGCAGGTATGCGTGGAAGGCAAAGACGTGCGCGAAATCACCCGAAACTCCCTGCGGAAAAATTACGGCATGGTGTTGCAGGAAACGTGGCTGAAAAACGGCACGGTGCGTGAAAATTTGAAGATGGGCAAGCCCGAGGCAACGGACGAGGAAATGATCGCCGCCGCCAAAGCCGCCCACGCGCACGGGTTTATCAAACGCATGGAAAAGGGGTACAACACGGTGCTCGGGGAAGGGGGTTCCCTTTCCGAAGGGCAGAAACAGCTCCTGTGTATCGCGCGCATCATGCTCACCCAGCCGCCCATGCTCATTTTGGACGAGGCGACTTCCTCCATCGATACCCGTACAGAGCTCAAAATCAGCGATGCGTTCGGCAAGCTCATGGAAGGCAGAACTTCCTTCGTCGTGGCGCACCGACTTTCGACGATTATCCATTCCGACTGCATTTTGGTCATGCAGGACGGGCACGTCGTCGAGCAGGGGACGCATAAGGAGCTCCTCGCCAAAGACGGCGCGTACGCGGAACTCTATAACGGACAATTCCACTAACTTGGTGAAAGATAAGGAGAGCATTATGCAAACGAAAGACAAGAAAACGTTGACCCACACCTTCTTGGAGTTGGTGGCGGTCGGGGGCGTGACGGGAATCGCCGCCGGCGCCATCGTGACCACGTTCAATATCCTCGTGCACGAGGGGGAACATATCTCGCGGAACGTATACGCCTACGTGCGCGAGAATCCTGCGTTCCTGCCCCTTTTGTTCCTTGCGCTCGTTTGCACGGGGCTCGTGCTCGGCGTTGCCGTCAATCTCTCCTCGACCATTCGCGGTTGCGGGATTCCCCAAACGGAAGGGGCGACGAGAGGGTTGGTGCGGTTCAAGTGGTGGCGAGACCTTATCGCCATGTTCTCGGCGAGCTTGCTCAGCATCTTCATGGGGCTTTCCATCGGCGCGGAAGGACCGAGCGTCTTCATCGGCGCGACGGCGGGGGACGGCGTTTCGTCCCTCCTTTGCCGCAACGAAATGATCCGTAAATACCAGATCACGGGTGGGGCGTGTACGGGTTTGGCAGTTGCCTCCAACGCACCGCTGACGGGAATTGCCTTTGCGTTCGAAGAGGCGCACAAGCGCTTCACGCCCGAAGTGTTTATCTGTTCCTTCTTCTCCGTCATCTTCGGCGTCGTCACCCGCTCGCTCATCTACGGACTGCTCGGCAGGGAAGTGCAGAGTTCCTTTGCTTCCTATCAGTTCCACGAACTGCCCATCTACTATTACAGTTTCGTGATTTTATCGGGCGTCGTCTGCGCCCTCCTTGGGGTGGGCTTCCTCAAAGCCTGCCTGCTTTCCCGAAAGGCGTTCGAGAAAATCGAGCATAAAGACAAGCGTTTCACCTATGCCATTCGCGTGATGGTTGCCGTGCTTTTAGGGGGAAGCGTCTCCCTGATCGCGACGGGCGTCATGGGCGGCGGACACGAACTCATCGAATCCCTGGGTACCTTCGGCGGCATTTTGCAGCCCACGACGGAGCTTGCGTTCGGCTGGTCTTTGGTGTGGACGCTCCTCCTCATTGTGATACTCAAATCCTTCATCACGACGGTGAACGTCGGGTCGGGGATCCCCTGCGGTATCTTTATCCCCATCATCGCGATCGGCGCGTGCATCGGGGGTGTACTCAACACCCTTTGGACGGGGATTACCCCCAACATGAAGCCCTATTGCGACCTGCTCGTTATGATCTGCATGGCGGCGTTCTTCACCACGGTCGTCCGCGCACCCATCACTTCGATCATCATGATCTGCGAGTTCACGGGCAGTTTTGCCCCCCTTCTTCCCGTCATCATCGCGGTGGCGATCAGCTACATCGTCGGGGAGATCTCCCGCATGGAAGGTATCTACGAGATCCTTTTGGAAGAGCATAAAAAGGAGACGGGCATTCACGAACGCGCGGTGCGCGAGGTGTACACCTTCACGGTGGCAAAGAACGCGATGGCAGTCGGACGGGACGTGCGCGACATTCTTTGGCCCGGCAATGCACGCGTCACGGCAATCGAGCGCGGCGAGGAGCACATTCTGCCCGACGGCGACACGAACATTCAAGCGGGGGACGTGCTCACCATCGTCTGCAAGACGGAAGCACACGCGAAAATCAAGGACGAGCTCGAACACATTTTACGTTGATCCCTTTTGGGAATATCTGCCCCTTCGTCGGCATAAAATATACAAACGAAGGGGGCAGGTATGCGATTATACGAAGAAATTTTCAAAAATGCCGAGGGCGTGGCGGCTTCGAAATGCGTTTTCGTGCCGAGGGGCGGCGGATACTTCGAAGGGGTGAAGTCGGTGGGGGAGTTCTCCCCCGAACGGGTGCTCGTCTGTTTTCCCAAAGAGCAGGTGCTGGTGGAAGGGGAAAACCTGATCATCAAAAAATACTGCGACGGGGATCTGCAACTGAGCGGACGGATCACGTCCGTACGGGTAGAGGAGCGGGAGCCGTGAGCCGTTTTTGGGAAAACAAGCAACCCCTGCTGATCGAAGGCATGATGCCCGAGCGCGCCCTCTTGCGACTGAAAAGGGCGGGAATTCCCGTCTACGATGCAAAAAAATGCGAAAAAAATCAAATACTTTTTTACGTAAACCGAAAAGATAGTGAAAAAGTTTTTGCAATTTATCCAAATGTATGCTATAATAATAGCATAAACTCGGCGTATTTCGTCAGAAAGGCGGAATCGGTGGGGATATGGAAGTATATAGAACGGGCAAAACGTCGGGTGGGGTTGCTGCTTGGCGGGTTGCTTTGTATGCTTTTGGTGCTCCTCTCCGACCCCCTTGTTTTCGAAATCGAATTTACGGGTACGAATATTTATGCGAGAGAAGCGCGGGCGGCGCTCGAAGAGGCGGGCATCAGGCTTTTTGCACCCTACGAAAAGGGCAGGGAAGATTTGGTGTGCGCGAAACTTCTCGCCATCGACGACGTGGAATTTTGCTCGGTGCAAAAGATCGGGCATCGGGTGGTGGTGGAGATGCGGACGAGTCCCTTCCCCACGCGGGACGTAAAGACAGGCGTTATGCAGGCGCAACGGGGCGGTAAAATTATCGCCATGACGGTGTTACGCGGCTCGCCCCTCAAAAAAATCGGCGATACCGTGCAGGCAGGCGAAAGCCTTGTCGGGGACTGGTTTGAAGGCGTAGACGGGGGGCAGGTACGCGTTGAAATTATCGCGCGCGTGCGTATCGCGTGTACGTGGGAAGGAATGGTCGAGGCGACGAGCGCAGAGGAAGCGTTCGCGAAAGCGTATTTGGAGCTCGGTTTGCAGGACGCCGCGCTCACAGGCAAAGAAATTACGGAAAACAACGGACTCTATCACGTGGCAATCTGCTACGAATGGGTGGAGAGGTGGAATTTATAACTATGGCAGAAAAAATCAAAAGTACAATTACGCTGCATTCTTTGGAAGAGTTGTCTGCGATTTTGGGTACGTACGATGAAAATCTTACCTACATTGCGCGCGAGCTCAATTTGCTCGCCTACGTGGACGGCATGAAGATTCGTCTGGAAGGGGACGCCGAGGACGTGACTTGCGGAGAGAACGTTCTTTCCGCGCTTGCACAGACGGCGCAAAAGGGGGAACGCATCGACGGGAGCAAGCTCGCGTACTGTATCGAGCTCGCCAAAGAGGGCAGGTCGGAAGAAATCCTGAATATCGAGAGCGGCGCGGTGGCGATCACGGCGCGCGGCAAGCAGATCAAATGCAAGACGGTGGGGCAGAAAACGTACGTGGACGCCATTCGCAAGAATACGGTGGTATTCGGCGTGGGACCTGCCGGCACGGGGAAGACCTACCTCGCCGTGTGCATGGCGGTGTCGGCGTTCAAGAGTAAGCAGGTGGAGAAAATCATTCTCACCCGTCCCGCGGTCGAGGCGGGGGAGAAACTCGGGTTTTTGCCCGGAGACTTGCACGAGAAGGTGGATCCCTACCTTCGTCCCCTGTACGACGCCTTGCAGGAGCTTCTGGGCTTGGAGACGTACGGAAAACTCATGGAGCGTGGGGCGATCGAGGTGGCGCCGCTCGCGTATATGCGAGGCAGGACGCTCTCCAACGCGTTCATCATTTTGGACGAAGCGCAGAACACGACGAAGGAGCAGATGAAGATGTTCCTCACCCGTATGGGGGAAGGGAGCAAGATGGTGGTGACGGGAGACGTCACGCAGATCGATCTGGACGGTAAGGTGAGCGGACTCGTCCACGCCACGGGCATTTTGGAGGACGTGGAAGGGGTGGCGGTCGTACGCCTGACGGCGAAGGACGTCGTACGGCATCCCATGGTCATGCGGATCATTCGCGCGTACGAAAAGGACGCGGCGAAAGCGGAAGAAAGAAAGGCAAAGGACAGAGAGAACCGTTCGGAAATAAAGACGAAAGGAGATTGACGAAAGATGGCACTCAATCAGTTGGACAAGGAGTGGACGAAACAGATGCTCGCAAAGAGTATTCTGTACTTCCTCCTGCATTTTATCATATTCGTATCCATAGGCGCGGTCGCGTTGCTCTGGGATCAATTCGACAATTTGGCGGAGCACATGGGCAAAAACGGGTCGAGCTATCTCTACGCCCTCTTCTGCGTGTTCATGTTGGTCGTGATCACCTATCTGTACTATCTGTTCGAGGACAGGACGGTTTTGGAGAGCGGGAAGAGCATCACGCTCGTATTCCTGCTGTTGGATATTTCCTTCCTCGCCTCCTGGCTGATCGGGAAGTACATCAACATCTTCGCCCGTCCCGTGGCGTTCGTGGCGCTGATGGCGTTCGTGCTGATCGGGCGGCGGTCGGGGATTTTCCTCAACATCATCAACGCCCTGCTGATTTTCGTTGCGGACACCTTTGCGGGCGGTATTTCCGTCCAGAACGCCTATTACTCCTCATTGATCATCTCCTTCTCGGCGGGAATGTTCGCGATCTTCTTCTGCAATCGGGCGCGTACCCGTCTGCATATCGTGGGGGTGGGTATATTCATCGTCATTCCCGTGGACTTCACCATCGCGCTGTTGGAAATTTCCACCTTCGTGGAAGGTTCGACGACGGCGGTGCACGCGTTGAGCAGCATTTTCATGCACATGGGGTTCGGCTTGTTCGGCGGGGTCATGTCCGCCATTCTGTTTTTGGCGTTGCTGCCCTTCTTTGAAGTGATCTTCAACTGCCTGACGGTGTTCAGGTTGCGGGAGTTGACGAGCTCGGACGCAAAGGTTTTGAAAAAACTCAAAGAGGAAGCGCCGGGCACGTACAACCATTCGACGGTGGTGGCGCAGCTTGCGGAGGCGTGCGCGGCGGCGATCGGGGAGGATATGGACTACGCGAGGGCGGCGGCGATGTATCACGACGTGGGCAAGCTCCACAACCCCGAACACTTCACGGAAAACCAAGGGGATTACAATCTCCACGACGAGTTGACGCCGGAGCTTTCTGCGGATATTATCCGCTCGCACGCACGGGACGGTTACGCGTTGATCAAGTCCAACCACCTGCCCGATTTTTTGGCGGATATCGCGTTGCAGCATCACGGCACGATGCCCATTCGTTACTTCTACGCAAAGGCGCTCAAAATGACGGACGGGGAGCTGAATATCGAGGATTTCTCGTACATGGGGCCCAAACCGCAGACGAAGCTTGCGGCGATCATCATGATTGCGGACGCGTCGGAGGCGGCGGTGCGCGCGGCGAACGCGAAGAAACCCGAGGACGTGGAGCGCGTCATTCGCGGGATCATCGAAGAGCGTATGGACTTGGAGCAGTTCTCCGAGTGTGACATTACGATGGTCGAGCTGACGAAGATTCGTCAGGCACTCGTGAACACGTTGTCGGGGGTATATCACCACCGCGTGAAGTATCCGACGATTAAGTACAAGCATACGTCGGACGGGAGCACGAAGGGGGAGAACGTATGAGAGATTTCGTACTGCTTTGCGAGGACGAGGAATTTCCCAAGGAACGGGTGCGGGCGTTGGAAGAGGCGTTGCAGGGATTCGTGGAGACGGACGTGCCCCTGTGCGTGGAGTTCGTATTCGTAGACGGCGAAGAGATCCGACGTCTGAATCGGGAGATGCGCAGCGTGGATAAGGTGACGGACGTATTGAGTTTTCCCTCTCTCGACGGGATCAAGGGTCAAGCCATACGCGGCGAGGACTACCCGTACGAGATAGACGAAGAGGGTCGACTGATGCTGGGCTCGGTGGTGGTATGTTGCGACCGCGCGCGAGAGCAAGCGGAGGAATACGGACATTCGTACGAACGGGAACTGCACTATCTGTTGGTGCACGGGATCATGCATTGTCTGGGCTACGACCATATGACGGACGAGGAACAAGCGGAGATGCGCGAGCAGGAAGAAAAGATTTTAGGCAAGCTCGGCATTCGCCGCACCCCCTGACGGGGGCGCCCCTAACGGGAAGTCAAGGAACTTAGTTCCTTGCAGGGGTACAGGGGGCAGCGCCCCGCTGTCGGGTGTGGGCAGAGCCCACCGCAACGAAGTTGCGTAACGGACCCATAAAAGCAAGCGTAGCTTGCGTCCCAACGCCACAGGCGTTTGATCGCTCGTAGAGCGAAAAAGCGGAGCTACTCCGCAAAAAACACAGAAAACGACAGGAGTATTTGAAAAAAGCATGAGAAGCGGATACGTAGCCGTCATCGGCAAGGCAAACGCAGGCAAAAGCACGTTGATCAACGTCATGGTCGGGGAGAAGGTCTCCATCGTTTCCCCCAAACCGCAAACGACGCGGGACCGCATTTTGGGGGTGCTCACCGAGGACGATTACCAGATCGTCTTCGTGGATACGCCCGGGATCTACAAGGCGAGAAACGCCCTCACCGACATGATGATGCGCACCACGGATATGAGCGCTAAATCGGTGGACTATATCCTCTACGTCCTCGACGGGCACGAAGGGGTGACGCAGGAGGACTTCGAGCTCATCAAAAAGTACAAAGCCCTCGGGATCCCCATGGCGATCGCGTATACGAAAATCGACATCATGCCCAAGGAGAATATTCCGTTGGATATGGCGAAGTTTGCAGACGAGGATATGGATATCGACGTCTTCCCCGTCTCGGCGCGCAAAGGCAAGAACGTTCGTCAGTTGAAAGAGTTTCTCGTGAAACAAATGCCCGAAGGAGAGCGTGTTTTCGTCGAGGACGTCGTCTCGGACAAGAGTGAGAAATTCATGATTGCCGAGATCATGCGGGAGAAGATTTTGCTCAAATTCGACAAGGAGATTCCCCACGGCGTCGCCATCGTGATCAACACGTTCGAGCGGCAGGACAACGGCGTGTACGACATCAACCTCGATATCGTCTGCGAGCGTGCCAACCACAAGGCGATTCTGATCGGCAAGCAGGGCAAGGCGATCAAAGAGGTGTCCTCGTTTGCCCGTCAGGACATGGAGAAATTCTTGGGCGCGAAGGTATTTCTCACCACGTACGTGAAGGTCAAAGAGGACTGGCGGGACAAGATGAACCTGATCAAGGAATACGGGTACGAGGAATATCGGGAATAATCGGCGTAATTTCTTCCCAAACTGTGGATAGTCGGCAGACGTACGGAGGGGCTCCGTTTTCGGTTGCCCGTCGGCAACTTAGGTCGTTTGCGGGATTGTCAGGGTGGCGCAAAACTGCGTTTTCATTTTGGCGAGTTCGGTTTCGCCTATCGGCGAAGGAACCGCTTTGCGGTTGATAGCGCGAACTGCGTTCGCTTTTTATGGGGCTGAACGTTTCGCTCTTCGAGCGAGGGAACCGCTTTGCGGTTGGGGCGCAAGCTACGCTTGCTTTTTATGGGGCCGCTACGCAACTCCGTTGCGGTGGAGCGCTGTTCCACACCTCGGTAAGGACTCCGCGCCCTTACAACCGCGCAAGGAACTGAGTTCCTTGACCTCCCGCTAAGGGTGTCCGCTGACGAAGGGGGAAGATTATGCACGATAAAAAACGGGAAAACGGCGCCGCGAAGATGGCGTGGGAGCTCTTTGAAAAGACGGGGAGCATCAGCTATTATATGCTCTATTACGACTTGATGAGAAAGGATTGAACGAACAGTAAACGGGTCTTACCATGGAGATAAAAACGGAAGGGATTGTCTTGCAATCCGTCGATTATAAAGATAACGATAAAATACTCACCATTTTTTCTCCGTCCATGGGGAGGGTTACCGTCGGCGCAAAGGGGGTCAAAAAACCCAAAGCCAAACTCAATTTCGCCGCCCAACCCTTTTGCTTTGCCGAGTACGTCCTCGCCGAAAAAGGGGGCAGATATACCCTCACGGGCGCATATTTGCACGAGAGTTTCTTCGCCCTGCGCTACGATATCGTGCGCTTTTACGCCGCCTGCGCCCTCGCGGAGATCTGTCTCACCATTCTCTATGAGAACGAGGAGTACGAGGGACTCTTCATCGGGCTCGTCGAGAGCCTCAAAGCCCTCGCCCTGTCCGAGGACGACCCCGTCGAAGCCGTCGCGTCTTTCACGCTCATCGCCCTGCGTGAAAGCGGATATCCCATCGATCTTGGTTACTTCGAGGAATGCGGAGGGGATATCGGCGATAAGCTGTGGTTCGATTTCGCGGACGGGAAATTCACCAACTTGGAAAGATGTACGCAAGGAGAACGCGCCAGTCTTTCCACTTACCATTTCTTGCGCAAATGCGCAGGATTGACCTATTCGGAGGAATGCGCTCAAGGGGGCAGAAAGCGTGCCCTGCGCCTTATGAGAGCCTATCTTTCCGAAAAAACCGAGGCGAAGATAGAAAATCTGGGCGAACTCATTCGCCTCATAGAAGACTAAAAAAAGGAGCCTATTTATGGCAAGAATTACGAAGAAAAAGGAAACCGCCAAGGAAACGGCGGTCGTCACCCGCGCGGCAAAGAAGGACGCAACCAAAAACCTCATTCGGGAAATTTTGGCGATCAAACCCCTCAAACACAACGAGCTTATCGACGAAGTCTCCAAACTCTACACCGAGCGCTACGGCGACGAGTCCGACAACGTCAACGACGTCAGGGGACGGGTCGGGTCGGTGCTCGATATCATGAAAAAGGAGAGCGACGTCATGTCCGACGGGGGCATGTACGCGTTGAAAGCCCGTTCGATGCCTGCGCTCGTGGAAGAGCCTACCCTCGAACAACCCGTAGAACAGCCTACGGAACCCGTACAACTGACGGTGGAACAGACCCCGCCGCCCGTGGAAGCCGAGGAAAAACCCTCGCCGAAAAAACGGGGCAGAAAACCCAAGGCAAAGGCGGAGCCTGCGCCCGAGGAACCCGTGGCGGTCGTCGAGCCCGTTGCGGTCGAACCCGTGGAACCCGTCGTTGTCGAGAAAGTAAAGACGGAAACGCCTGTGCCCGAGCTCGTCGAGGCAAAACCCTCGCCCAAAAAGCGGGGCAGAAAACCCAAAGCGAAGGCGGAAGAAACGCCGCCCGTCGCAGAGCCTGAAAAGGCAAACGAGGCACCCGTGGTCGAGGTGAAGGCGGAAGAATTGCCTGCGCCCGTCGTGGAAACGCCTGCGGAAAAACCCGTGGAAACGCCTGCGGAAAAACCCGCGGAAACGCCCGTGGAAGCAAAGGCGGAAGAGCCCACGCCTCCCGTAGAACCGATCAAGGAAGAAGTCAAACCCGTCGTGGATATGAGCTTTTTGCTCGGGAATATCAAGCCGACGAAAGAGCCCGAACAACCCAAAGAACAACCTAAAAAACAGCCCGAAAAGGCAGAAAAGGCGGAGAAAAAAGCGCCCGTTCAAGAGCAGAAACGCGAGGAAGTCAAGCCCGTGAAACAGAAACCCAAAACGCCCGTGAAACAGGAGGTGAAACCGCCCGTAAAGCAGGAGCCCAAACAGGCGGCAAAACCGCAAAACGAGGCACCCAAGGTTCAGGCGAACGTGAGGAAGTTGCCCCAAGGGGCAACGCTGAAAAAGGAGGGTAAGAGCGCCAAACCCCTCACGGCGGAAGAGAAGTTGCGCGAGAGTTTTTTGAGCAAGCTCCGTTCGCTCGGCGGCGATTATTTTGAATATTATTCGGTGTATCTGTTGGAAAGGTACTCCATGAAAAACGGCAGACGTTTGGAAAGCTTGCGCGTGAGCGGGGGAGACAGAGACGGCGGGATCGACGGGGAGATCGAACTCACGGACAAAATGGGGTTCCGAGAGACGATTTACATACAGTCGAAGAACTGGAATCCCGAAAAGGGAGACGAGCGGCTGTGGATCGTCGGGGAGACCCTCTTGCAACAATTTATCGGCGCGTGCGCTTGCAGACAGGCGCAGGACGGCAAGCAGAACTGCCGCGGCATCTTCATCACGACTTCGAGATTCACGCCCGAGGCGAAACGCATTTTGGACACCATGTCGGACAAGATCGTGGGCTACGACGGCGACGACGTGTTCGAGGCGGCGAAGGAGTGTGGGTTCGGCGTCGTGCAGAAAAACGGACAATGGGTGGTCGACGAGAACCTGCTCTCGGGCACGAAAGCGTTCTTCAACTTGTAAGTAGAACACACGAAAAGGTAGGATAAAAACGGGGCGACCGAATATAGGTCGTCCCGATAAACACATAGGGGATAATTTATGTATAACGAACAGGCATACCGTCTGGGCAGCAAACGCTCGACGATCAGAGAAATTTTCGAATACGCAAAAAAGCGGAGCGCGGAGATCGGCGCGGAGAACGTCTTTGACTTCTCCATCGGCAATCCTTCCGTACCTGCGCCCAAGCAAGTGAACGAGACGATTGCTCGGCTCGTACGGGAAATGCCCTCGGTGGAGCTCCACGGCTACACCTCCGCACAGGGGGATAAGAAAGTGCGCGACGCGATTGCGGCGAACTATACCCGCCGTTTCGGCGTGCCCCTTTCGGGGGATAATCTGTACATGACCTGCGGCGCGGCGGCGTCGCTCACGGTGACGTTGCGGGCGCTCACCTGCGAAGGGGACGAGTTTATCGTATTCGCGCCCTACTTCCCCGAATACGCGGTATTTATCAGGGGGGCAGGGGCGAAACTGACCGTGCTGAAATCGGACGAAAAGACCATGCTTCCCGATTTTGAGGCGCTCGAACGGGCGCTCAATCCCCACGTGAAAGGGGTGCTTATCAACTCCCCCAACAATCCGTCGGGGGTGGTGTACGGCGTGGAAACGGTGAAGAGGTTGGCGGAGATACTCAAACGCAAATCGGCGGAATTCGGCGCCCCCATCTATCTGATTTCAGACGAGCCGTACCGAGAACTCGTGTACGACGAAGAGACGGTCGTACCCAGCCCGATGGCGTATTACGAGAACGTAGTGGTGTGCTATTCGTATTCCAAATCATTGTCCCTGCCCGGCGAGCGAATCGGGTATATTGCGGTGTCGCCGCAGGCAAAGGACAGCAAGGCGTTATACGCGGCGGTGTGCGGTGCAGGACGGGAGCTTGGGTTCGTATGCGCGCCCGCGTTATTCCAAAGAGTAGCGGCGGAATGCGACGGCATGACGGCGGATTTGAGCGTATACAAGCGCAACAGAGATTTGTTGTATCACGGATTAAAGGATTGCGGATTCACCTGTTTATATCCCGACGGCGCGTTCTATCTGTTCATGAAATCGGAAGGGGACACGGCGGAGTTTTGCGAGAAGGCGAAAAAGTACGAATTGTTGCTCGTCAACGGCGCGGATTTTGGCGCGGACGGTTGGGTACGCATCGCGTACTGCGTGCAGACGGAACGGATCGAGAAAGCGTTGCCGCTTTTCCAAAAACTCGCGAAAGACTGCGG
>JAGAJI010000002.1 GCA_017626135.1 Clostridia bacterium
ATTATTTTCGCGAAGAGCTCTATCGCTCCGTGGAATACGTGAATGGAGGACAAAGCGTGCCCGTAAGGGTGCTTACGGAAAACAGATATTTCGAGGCTTGGAATACCTTTCATAGCGTGCAATCGTTTATTGGGTGGTTGCTTCCTGCGGATATTCTCGGCGGCGTTGCCGTCTACCTGATTTTATGGGGGAAGGATAGGAACAAGTAAGCGAAATTCGCAATACGTAAAATAGAGGAGAAGAAGGTTTTGGAAGATACGAAAAAAATGAAAACGACGGGGGCAGGTATGCGGCGAATTTATTTTTTCGCCGTGCTCGCCCTGCAAATCATCGCCTATCCGATTGCAGTATTCAATCTTGGAAAATACAACGACTGGGTGTATTACGGCATCATTTTATCCTGCTTTATCACTTCGGCGGTATTCCTTACCAAGGACGTGCAGTCCTACCTGCAACTCGGTGCGCTGTTCTTTACCTGCATCGCCGATTTTTGCCTGATTTTAGGACAAGCTTCATATACGACGGGGGTGGCGTTTTTCCTCGTCGTACAGCTCTTTTACGCGGCGCGCACCCTGTTCCTTGCAAAAAGCGAGAAAGAACGGATGATCAATCTGAGCGTTCGGGGTGGACTGTGTTTCGCGGGCGCGCTCGTCGTAGTATTTCTGTTCGGCGAAAAGACGCAGGCGCTCTATATCCTTTCGATACTCTACTATGTAAATCTTTTGGTGAGTATCGCTTTTGCCTTTTTGCATTTCCGAGAAAACAAGCTGTTGGCGATCGGGCTTACGCTGTTCGTGCTCTGCGACACCGTGCTCGGCTTGCAGAATATTATCGATATTTTCTCCATTTCCCACGAGAGCTTGTTCTACGCGATCGTGCATCCGAAGTTCGCGTTGGAGGCGGCGTTCTACTGCCCGTCGCAAGTATTGTTATCGGTGAGCACTTGCAACTTCACAAAAACGGGGGAATAGTTGTCAAAAAATCACAAGTTTACATTTTAGAGAAAAGTTCCGTTCAAAACTTGCCTTTTTCTTTCCCTTCTGTTATAATAGAGACACAGGGGAAAGATGTAGGCATGAAGAGTTTCGGTTGTACGTAAGCGAGGTCTGAAATGGAACGTTTGACTCAAAGAAAACATCTCAAAGGCGTAGGGCGTTTTTCCTACGCAAAACTCTGCACGGGCGCAATACGCGCTCTTATTCAACGAGCAGTATAATCAAATGGAGTGCAATCCCTCGGTTGCGCTCCATTTTCATTTCATTTTTGGAGGAAGAACATGAAAGTCGGTATTTTAATGGGTAGCAAATCGGATTTTGAGGTGGTCAAGCCCGCCGTCAACGTCCTGAAAAAATTCGGCGTAGAGACGGAAGTCCGCGTGATTTCCGCGCACCGCACGCCAAACGAAGCGCACGAATACGCGGCGACTGCGAAGGAGCGCGGCGTGGAAGTGCTCATCTGCGCGGCAGGCAAAGCGGCGCACCTCGGCGGCGTGATCGCGGCGTTTACGACCTTGCCCGTCATCGGGCTCCCCGTGAAAACGGACATGATGGGAGGTTTGGACAGTTTGCTTTCCATCGTGCAGATGCCTGCCGGGATTCCCGTGGCGACGGTCGGGGTCAACGGCGGCGAAAACGCAGGCTTGCTCGCTCTTCAAATGCTCGGCATCAAATATCCCGAAATTGAAACGCAGCTTGTGGAATACAAAGCGACGATGCGTGAGAAGATCAACCGCGACGACGAAGCGTTGCAGGAATTATTATAAACAAAAATAAAATTTTTAACGGAGATAGAATCATGGAAAAGAAAGAACAATTGTATGAAGGCAAGGCAAAGAAAGTGTACGCAACGGAAGATCCTTCCCTCGTGATCGTATCCTACAAAGACGACGCTACGGCGTTCAACGGCTTGAAGAAGGGCACGATCGCAGGCAAGGGCGTCATCAACAACAAGATGAGCAACTTTCTGATGCAGATTCTCGAAAAGGAAGGGGTCAAGACCCACTTCGTCGAAGAGCTTTCCGATCGCGACACCCTCGTGAAGAAGGTGAAGATCCTGCCTTTGGAAGTTATCATTCGCAACATTTCCGCGGGTTCGTTTGCCAAGCATTACGGCGTAGCAGAAGGGATCGTGTTTGCAGAACCCACCATCGAGTTCTCCTATAAAAACGACGAGTTGGGGGATCCTTTGCTCAACGAATACCACGCGTTGGCGCTCGGGATTGCGACGAAGGAAGAAATCGCGCTCGTCAAATCCATGGCGTTCAAAATCAACGAAGTGTTGAAAGCATACTTCAAAAAACTCAACGTCACCCTCGTTGACTTCAAGATCGAATTCGGGAAAACGGTGGACGGCGAGATCGTGCTTGCGGACGAAATTTCTCCCGATACCTGCCGTTTCTGGGATTCCACGACGGGCGAAAAACTCGATAAGGACCGTTTCCGTCGCGACCTCGGCGGCGTAGAGGACGCTTATCAGGAAATGATGAGAAGATTGATGGGGAACTAATTCAATGGCGGTATTTGGAATTTTCGGTACGGAAACGGCGGACGTCGCTTCGAGCGTGTATTACGGTTTGTATGCTCTCCAACATCGCGGACAAGCTTCCAGCGGTATCGTGGTCAACGACGACGGCGTATTCCACGCCTATAAGGATTCGGGGCTCGTCAACGAAGTGTTCACGCCCGTCGTTTTGCAATCTTTGGGGCTCGGGCAGATGGCACTCGGCAACGTGCGTTACGGGACGCTCGACACCAAGGACAGGATCAATGCGGAGCCCATTCTCGTCAACCACAGCAAGGGTAAAATGGCGGTCGTCATCGACGGAAAACTCGTCAACGGCGCCAAGCTGAAACGGGAAATGGAAATGCAGGGTTCGATTTTCCACACGGGCAACGACGCGGAAATCATTTCCGCCGTCATCATCAAGGAACGCATCAACTCCCGCTCCATCGAAGAGGCGGTGGTAAAAGCGGTGGCAAAACTCGAAGGGGCGTACGCGATGATCGTCATGTCCCCCCAAAAGATGCTCGCCGTGCGCGACGCGCAGGGCTTAAAGCCCCTGTCGTTCGGGAAGAGAGCGGACGGGGAATACGTGATTTCCAGCGAGACTTGCGCGTTGAATTCCGTCGGCGCGACCCTCGTTCGGGACGTTCGCCCCGGGGAAGTCGTCCTCTTCAAAAAGGACGGGGTCTATCCCCTCGAGGAGCATTGCGGGAAACGCGCGGAAAGAATGTGCGTGTTTGAATATCTGTACACCGCCCGTCCCGATTCCGTGATTGCGAATTGCTCGGTACATCTTGCCAGAAAACGCGCGGGGGCGATGCTTGCCAAAGCGCACCCCACGGAAGCGGACGTCGTCATCGGCGCGCCCGATTCGGGGATCGACGCGGCAATCGGTTACGCCGAAGCGTCGGGGATTCCCTACGGACTTGGACTGATCAAGAATAAATACATCGGCAGAACCTTCATCGACCCCGGTCAGAACGTGCGTGAAGATAAGGTCAAAATCAAGCTCAACCCCGTGCCCGAAACGGTGAGCGGCAAGCGCGTCATTCTCGTGGACGACTCCATCGTGCGCGGTACGACGATGGTGCGCGTAGTCAAGCTTTTGCGCGATGCGGGCGCGAAGGAAATTCACGTGCGCTCGACCGCGCCCGAGTTCCGCAACCCCTGTTACTACGGTACGGACATCGGCTCGCGTGAGGAGCTCATTGCCTGCAAATACACGCCCGAGGAAATGGCGAAGATTTTCGGCGCGGATTCCGTCGGATTCCTGCCCTTGGAGGACGTGTATAAGCTCGGCGAGACGGGTACGTGCAAGGGTTACTGCGCGGCGTGTTTCGACGGGAAATATCCCACCGAATTGCCCGAGGTGACGGAAAACAAGTACGAACAGAAAATTACGAAGAAATAAACGAAAAACAACTACGGAGATATACATATGGCGATTTCTTATAAAGACAGCGGCGTGGACGTAACGAGAGGTTACAAAGCCGTCGAACTCATGAAAAAACACGTAAAATCCACCTATAACGACAACGTCATCGGGGATTTGGGCTCGTTTGGCGGATTCTTCTCGATTGCGAACGAGAAGATGGAAGAACCCGTGCTCGTCGCAGGGACGGACGGCGTCGGCACCAAGCTCAAATACGCGTTCGTTTTGGAAAAGCACGACACCATCGGCATCGACGCCGTGGCAATGTGCGTCAACGACATCGTTTGTCAGGGCGCAAAACCCTTGTTTTTCCTTGACTATTACGCTTGCGGGAGACTTTATCCCGAGTCCGAAGCGGAAGTGGTCAAAGGGATCGCCGAGGGTTGTAAGCAGGCAGGCTGTGCGCTCATCGGCGGTGAGACGGCGGAAATGCCCGGCTTTTATCCCGAGGGCGAGTACGATTTGGCAGGTTTTGCCGTCGGAATCGTCGATAAGAAAAAGGTCATCAACGGCAAGGACATCGTCCCGGGCGACGTGCTTATCGGCTTGAAGTCCACGGGCGTACACTCCAACGGCTACTCCCTCGTGCGGAAACTCTTCGGCGACAGCGACAAAGCGGCGTTGGAAACGTACGACGAGGAGCTCGGCGCAACCCCTGCGGAAGTGCTGTTGAAACCTACGAGAATTTACGTCAAGAGCATTCTTGCCCTTATCGAGAAGGTGGAGGTGAAGGGGATCGCGCACATCACGGGCGGCGGATTTATCGAAAATATCCCCCGCATTTTGCCCGAGGGCGTGGCGGCGGAAATCGATACCAAATCCTACGACGTGCCCCCTGTCTTCAAGGTCATGCAAAAGCGTGCCGGCATCACGGACGAGCAGATTTACAATACCTTCAACATGGGCATCGGCATGG
Organism: Clostridia bacterium; assembly: GCA_017626135.1. Lineage (GTDB taxonomy): Bacteria > Bacillota > Clostridia > Christensenellales > Borkfalkiaceae > Scatosoma. The sequence goes on from JAGAJI010000002.1 coordinate 4,851, forward strand.
TCGTTTGCGTGAGCCCTGAAAACGTGGACGCGGCAATGGAGTCCTTGAAGGCGACGGGCGAAGAAGTCGTCGTACTCGGCAAGACGGTCGCAGGCAAAGGCGTTATCTTAAAGTAAGGAAATCGTCATGAAAAAAATAGCAGTATTCGCGTCGGGCGGCGGCACGGATTTCCAGTCCGTCATCGACGCCAACGAACGGGAGAATTTTTGTCTCATCAAATACCTGGTAGCCTCCAAGCCCGAAATCGGCGCGATCGACCGCGCGAAAAAACACGGGATCGAGCCCCTCGTTTTCGATAACAATACGGAGACGAAAGAGGAATTTTACGCGCGCGTTGCCAAGGTCTTGAAAGAGGCAGGCGTGGAGTATATCGTGCTCGCAGGTTGGCTGTGGGTCGTCCCTACGAGCTTTATCAAGGAGTTCGAAAACGCCATCATCAACATTCATCCTTCGCTGATTCCCGCCTTTTGCGGCATGGGGTATTACGGGCTCAAAGTGCATCAGGCGGCGATTGAATACGGCGTGAAGTTGAGCGGCGCGACCGTGCATTTCGTGGAAGCGGACGTGGACGGCGGTGCGATACTCATGCAGCGCGCGGTGCCCGTCGAGGCGGACGACACGCCCGAGAGTTTGCAGGCGCGCATTTTGGAGAAAGAACATCGTATGCTCCCCGAATGCGTGAAATTGCTCTGCGAGGGCAGAGTGGAAAAGCGGGGCAGAAAGGTATATATCCGTTAATCCGCTTCGCGGTTGGGACGCGAATTGCGTTTGCTTTTAGTGGGTCCGTTTTTTGTTGACTTTGTCAACAAGGGAACGCCTACGGCGTTAGGACGCAACCTACGGTTGCTTTTTATAGGTCCGCTTTTGTGGGGGTTCACCCCACTTCTTGCATGGTGTAATGTAATCACCATGCTCGGTCACCGTTCGCGCTCTGCATATGCGCTCACTCATCTCGCCCCTATATTGGAAGAGGCTCCCGCCGGGGAAGTCAAGGATGCTGAGTAAAATTCCCCCAAAGGACCGCCGTTCGGCGGTCCATTTTTGCCCTCTTGTTTTTTTCGAAGCCC
>JAGAJI010000069.1 GCA_017626135.1 Clostridia bacterium
ATATCCCCCCGTCGCGGGCAAGTATAAAGTCTTCATCATCGACGAGGTTCATATGCTTTCGCCGGGCGCGTTCAACGCTTTGCTGAAAACGCTCGAAGAGCCCCCTACGCACGCCGTGTTTATTCTCGCGACGACGGAGTCGCAGAAGATCCCCGCGACCATTCTTTCCCGCTGTATGCGGTTTGACTTCAAGCTCATTCCGCAGGCAGATCTGGAAGGGCGATTGCGCCACGTGTTTGATACCATCGGCAAAAAGTACGACGACGAGGCGATCGCCGCCATTGCGCGTTCGGGCGCCGGGAGCGTGCGCGATATGCTCTCCGTTGCGGACACCTGCGTGTCCTACACGAGCGGAAAGCTCACCTACGCCGACGTGACGGCGGTGCTCGGTACTGCGGATTTCTCCGCTGTGGCAGGGCTCTGCGAGGCGGTGTTGAAAGGGGATTCGGGGAGTGCGTTTGAAAAGACGGAGTCCTTCCTCTCCGCGGGCAAGAGCGTGGGAATGCTCTTAAAAGACGTGATGAACTTCCTCAACGCGTGCGCGGTGGCAAAGACCTGTCGGGACGGAAAATCCATTCTCGCCTTCCCCGACGATATGTATGCGCAGGTGGCGAATATCGCCAAGGAAACGGACGGGCACAGGCTCCTCCGCGTGACGGAGATTTTCGCAGGCGTGGAGATGGATCTGAAATACTCCGCCTCCCCTCGGATCCTGTTCGAGACGGCGGTGCTCAAAGCGGCGATGCCCCAAGAGGACTACGATATCGAGGGATTGCTCGCACGGATTTCGGCGCTTGAAAAGCGCATCGAGGAAGGGAACTTTACCGTAAACGAGGGGGGCAGGGTTGCGTTGAACGAAGTTTCCGCACCCGTCGCGGAGGAAAAAATCCAAGCGAACGTAGAGGTTGCTCCCACGCCCGCAAAACAGGAAGAGGAGTACGAGACCTTCGACGGTTACGTACCACCCGACGAGGAGACGACGGGCGGCAACGCCTACTTCGACGGATTCGAGCCCAAGGCGCCGACGAAACAAGAGGAACCGAAAAAGGTTGTGGAAGCCGAGCCCAAGGCGGTGAAACCGACGGCGAAGGGAAACGCCACGGCGACGTTCGGGAGCTTTTTGCGCGCGATGCGCAAGACGGCGCGCAACGGCGTGCTGCTCACCCTGTGCATGGATCTGGAGAGCGAGTACGAGGGGGATATCTTCGTACTGTATACGACGAGCGAAACCATTCATCGTTCCTTGACCAAGCCTGAACATACCGCGCTGATCGCGCAGGCGTTCGAATCGGTCGGGATCGGAAACGACGGCTTTGAGATCCGTTTGCGCGGTAAGCAGTCGGATGGATTCAAAAAAGCGGTAGAGGAAATCAAAAGTACCTTCGACGGCGTGCCCGTGGAAGTAAAATAATTAAGATACATTTGGAGGAATAAAAAATGGCAGGATTCAAAAACGGAAACGGCAATATGCAGAACCTGATGCGTCAGGCGCAGAAGATGCAGGAAGAAATGGAAAAGACGGCGGAGATGCTCGAGGACTGGGAGATCGTCGGTACGGCGGCAGGCGAAGCGGTCGTCGTATATATGAATGCGAAGAAGATCATCAACGGGATCGAGTTGGACGAAAGCGTGGTGGATCCCACCGACGTGGAGATGCTCGAAGATCTCATCATGGCAGCCATCAACGACGGCTACGCGAAGGCGGAGAAAGTCTATGAAGAAAAGATGGGCAAGTACGGCGACATGGGTGCGCTCGGGGGAATGATCTGATCCTATGGAGATTTTTATCGAACCGATCGGGAGGCTGATCAACGAGTTTTCTAAGCTCCCCGGGGTCGGAAAAAAGACGGCGCAACGCTTTGCGTATAAGATCATCGATATGCCCGAAAGCGAGGCGCGCGCCTTTGCGGACGCCATTTTGGGGGTCAAGCGCAAGGTGAAATATTGCAAAGTTTGCGGCAACTTCACCGAAGAGGAGACCTGCGCCATTTGCCGCACGCGCGAACAGAGCGTCATCTGCGTGGTGAAGGAGCCCAAGGACGTCGCGGCGATTGAGAAATTGCACGAATTCAAGGGGGTGTACCACGTCTTGCACGGGGTGATCAATCCCTTGGAAGGGGTGGGGCCCAACGATATCCGTATTCGGGAGCTCCTCGCGCGCATTCAGCAAGGGGGGGTGCAGGAAGTCATTGTGGCGACGAATCCCGACGTGTCGGGGGATGCGACGGCGATGTATATCGCGAAGCTCATCAAGCCCTTCGACGTGAAGGTGACGAGGCTGGCGCACGGGATTCCCATCGGCTCGGAGATCGAGTACACGGACGACGTGACGCTCGCACGCGCCTTCGTGGAAAGAAATCCTATGTAAACGCGCGGCGCCGTTGCGTGTTCGCAAGGCGTGGCCGAAAGATTTGAAAAACAGGAGAACAGTACTTATGAAAATATCCGTACTCGGTTGCGGGCGTTGGGGCTCGTTTATCGCATGGTATCTTTGTAATCACGGGCACGACGTGTATTCGTGGGGCCCCGAGGACGACTATTCCTATCAGGTTTTGAAGGAGACGGGCAAGAACGAATACGTGGAGCTGGATCAGAGGATTCGACTCACCTGCAATTTGGAAGAGGCGGTTGCCCATGCGGAAATCATCGTCATTTCCATTTCCTCGCAGGGCTTGCGCGGCTTCATGAAACGCATCACGGAATACGACGTTTCCGAAAAAAATTTTGTCCTTTGCATGAAGGGCATCGAAGTTTCCACGGGCTGTCGCCTGTCCGAAGTGCTCACGCAGAGCGGTATCGACCCCATGCGCATCGCCGTTTGGGTGGGGCCCGGGCATATTCAGGCGTTCACGCAGGGAATCCCCAACTGCATGGTCATCGACTCGGAAAATCCCGAGCTCAAAGTGCGCCTCGCCAACGAGTTTAAGAGCGATCTGATCCGTTTCTACTACGGGGAGGACCTCGTCGGCACGGAGATCGGGGCGGCGGCGAAGAACGTCATGGGCATCGTTGCGGGAATGCTGGACGGGTGCGGTTATCAGGCGCTCAAAGGTTCGCTGATGACCCGCGGCGCGCGCGAAGTGGCGAGACTCATCAAAGCCATGGGCGGCAACGAGCTGTCCGCGTACGGCTTGGCGCACCTCGGCGACTACGAGGCAACCTTATTCAGCGAGTTCTCCCACAACCGCAAGTACGGGGAGATGCTCATGAAAGGGGAGAAATTCGGAAAGCTTGCCGAAGGGGTAGCGACGTCGGCGGCGATGAAGGCGCTCGGAGAGAAGTACGGCGTGGATTTGCCTTTGACGAATGCGGTGTACGAGCTGTGCTACGGCGAGAGCGATACGCCGTATAGAGAACGCGGTGAACAAGTGCTCGCGAAAATGTTCGCAAGAGATACCAAATCGGAGTTTTATTCTTAATTTGAAAACAGATCGACGCCCTCGGGATTTCAAAATCCCGAGGGCGTTTTTGTATAATTTTTTTTGCGGTTGCGCAAGCTACCCATATGGATAAAATCAAGACGTACGACAACGAAATGCGCACGCGCGACGAGAGGGAAACTTGTTTTCCAAATCGCAAAACGAAGGGGGCAGGTACGAGATGACGGGAAAAAATAGAGAAAATTACAATAAGAACTATATTGCGTACGTCAATTCCTTCGACCCGCCTACCCAGCATTTCAAAAACTGTTTCCGCGCCTTTTTGGTCGGGGGATTTATCTGCTGTATCGGGCAATTTATTCGTATAGTTTATGAAAAAGTGTTTGGCTTGTACGGCGACGAGCTCGCAGGGCTCGTTTCCGTCACCCTCATCTTTCTCGGAACGCTGTTGACGGGGCTTGGCGTGTACGACCGCATCGGGCGGTACGCAGGCGCAGGCTCCATCGTGCCCATCACGGGGTTTGCCAACAGCGTGTGTTCCCCTGCCATCGAGTTCAAGACGGAAGGGCTCGTGTACGGTTTGGCGGCGAAAATGTTTGTCGTCGCAGGCCCCATCATCGTGTACGGCGTGCTCGCAGGTACGGCGGTGGGACTCATCTATCTGTTTTTGTAAGAGGGAATATGCAGACGATTTTTTTTAACAACAAGCCGAAAATTGTGGCGACGGGTACCATCGCAGGGCCCAAGGAAAGCGCCGGCGTGGTGGGCAGGTACGTGGATAAGACGCTGACGGACGATATGTACGGCGAGACGACGTACGAAAAGGCGGAGTGCAAAATGCTTTCGTACGCCATCGCGCAAGCGATTCAGAACGCAGGGCTCACCGAGCAGGACGTGGACTTGCTCATCTCGGGGGATTTGCTCAATCAAATCATTTCGGCGTCTTTCGCCGCGCGGGATTTTGACTTCCCCTTCCTCGGCGTGTACGGCGCGTGCTCGACCATGGCGGAGAGTATGGCGGTGGGGGCGGCGTTCGTCAATGCAGGCTACCACAAAAAGGTCGTGGCGGCGACGGGAAGTCACTTCTCCTCTGCCGAACGGCAATACCGCTATCCCTTGGAGCTCGGCACGACCCGTCCGCCCCAGTCACAATGGACGGTGACGGGTGCGGGAGGGGTACTCATCGCAGACATGGGTGCTTCAAACGGCTATCCTGCCATTACGGCGGCGACTTTTGGACGGGTGGTGGATTACGGGATCACCGACGTCAACAACATGGGCGCGGCGATGGCGCCCGCCTGTATGGACGTGCTGCTCAATCATCTGCGCGATACGGGCAGAAAGGCGAGGGATTACGACCTGATCGTGACGGGAGATTTGGGGGCGCTCGGCAGTCGAATCCTGAAAGACCTCACGTGGGAGAAGGGTGTGGATATCCAGCCCAACCACGTCGATTGCGGGGAGATCGTCTACAACGTGATCGAGGACGAATTTCAAGGGGGGAGCGGCGCAGGGTGCAGCGCCCTGGTGTTCAATGCCTATATCATGGACAAAATCAAGAAACGGGAGCTCAATCGGGTGTTGTTCGTGGCGACGGGGGCGCTTTTATCCACCGTATCGAGCGGGCAGGGGGAGAGCATTCCCTGTATCGCGCACGCGGTCGTGATTGAAAACGAGGTGTAGTATGTGGGGAGAATATTTGGAGATAATATGGGGGTTCGTCAAGGCGTTTGCGGTGGGGGGCTCGATCTGCATGATCGCGCAGATCGTCATCAATTTCACCGACCTGACCGCAGGGAAAATCCTCGTCGTGTTCATGCTCGTCGGCGTGGCGTTGCAGGGGTTGGGGCTGTATCGGTACCTCGTTGAGTTTGCGGGCGCAGGCGCAACCGTGCCCATTTCGGGGTTTGGATACCTGCTCGCAAACGGTGCGATCAAGGGGGCGGAGAAGGGATTTTTCGGGGCGTTTACGGGCGCGCTTTCCGCGGCGAGCGCAGGCATTTCCGCGGCGGTTATCTTCTCCTTTTTGATGGCGATGTTCTTTAAGTCCAAGAGTAAGAAAAATTAAAGCAACGCTCGGCGAAAGCCGAGCGTTATGCCGATAAATCGGGCTTATTCCCGAAGATGTCCGATTGCAGATAGGCGTCGGGCACGGTGCCGACGATGACGGACTCGCCGATGAGAATTTCCGTGAGGACGGCAAAATTTTCCGTCCGCGAAGGCATGACGATGCTGATGTCCGCAATCACGTTTAAGTAGATGGAATGCTTGGTCTGGTTGATGCCCACGCTCTCGAACTCCGAAGAGAAGTGACAGGAAACGCTGCTCACGGGAATGATGCGGAAATGGATGTTCGGCCCCACGCCGGCGAACGCCTCGATCCCCGTCAGCGCCCCTAAGGGCACGGGAATCCCGTTCAGGCTCAGATTTTTGAGGTTGGATTGAGAAATGGAGGCGGTGTCTCGGGCGATCTTGTTGATCTTCAAGGGGTTCGCCGCGACGGAAATGATATTGCCCTCGCCGTCGCGATGAATGGTGACGAGGTCCTCGTAGCGCATTTCGTCCGACAACGTGTAGTATACCGCGTCGTTGACCGCCACCGTCGTGCTTGCGCGCATCGTCGCCTCGCTGATAGAAAGAAGCACTCTCGTCACGTTCCGTTGAAAATGAATAAAGATGCCGAGTAGGGCAACCAGGGTTGAGACGAGTATAATCAACCACCTCTTTCGTCTGCGTTTTTTGCCTCGCCCTTTTTGTGGATAGGCGTAGGGCAATTCGTATTCGACAAAGCGGTTCATCGCAAAGCCTCCCGAACTTCCCGTACGATGCGCTCGTTCCCCGAACGGAATTCCGTCTCCTGCAAACGGGCACGCATAGCCCTATCGCCGAAGACGTCGTCCACCGCTTGGGGGAGACGATCAAGCTGACTTTGGGGCAATACGCGGCAGAGTCCGCGCCGTTCGAAATAGGCGGCGTTCTCCTTTTGGTCTCCACGGGTCGCCCCTTCCAAAGGGACGAGCAAAGCGGGCTTTTTCAAGGCGAGAATTTCAAACACCGCACCCGAGCCTGCGCGGGAGATCACGAGGTCGGCACAGGCGTACGCGGTACCCATGTCTGCGATGAATTCAAATTGTCGGTATCTTTGCATCTTGCACTCGACAACGTTTCCCTTGCCGCAGACGTGGAGTAGGGTATACTTTTGCGCGAGCGTTTCGAGGTGTTTCCGCACGCCGTCGTTGAGCGCTGCGCTGCCGCTCCCGCCGCCGAAAATGAGCAGGACTTTTTCCGTGAGGGGGATTTGAAAACGCCGCCGCGCTTCCTCGAAAGAGACGCCGAAAAGCTCCCTGCGGACGGGCGCGCCGACGTACTTGCCGTGGGGGAGTTTTTTCGCCGTTTCGGGAAAGGACGTAAGTACGGATTTGCATTTTCGCGCCGAGAGTTTGTTGGCGAGCCCCGGGGAAAAGTCGCTCTCATGAGCAAGACAAGGGATACCGAGTTTATGCGCCGCAAAGACGACGGGCAGGGCAACGTAGCCGCCCTTGGAGAACACGAGGTCGGGCTGAAAGAGGCGCAATCCTTCCATCGCCTGCCGTTTGGCGCGACGAAATTCGAAGGGGATTTTCAGGTTGCGTTTGAGGTTCGTCCACGTCATGCCCCGCACCAGCTTGGGACAAGCGATGCTGAAAAAGGGGATTTTTTGCTTGGCGACGAGCCCCTTTTCGATGCCGTCCGTGCCCATATAGCAAACGTCGATATCCCCCCCTTGCAGGAGTTCTTGGATGATCGCGAGGTTGGGAACGACGTGCCCGGCGCTCCCCCCGCCCGTAAATAAAATTTTTTTCATAGTATTATTATAGACGGGCAAAATGGCGGATATTCCAAAAAAAAGACAGACTTAGGAGTCTGTCTTATCGTATAGAGCGGCGATTTCTGCGGCGAGCTTCGCCACTTTCGATTTCAGGGAATGGGGGGTGACGACTTTGATTTCCTTGCCAAAGCTCAAGATTTTTTCGGGAAGCGCTTCGTCGTCGGGCAGGAGCACGTCGGCGACGTAGCCGCTCTTTCTCGGCTTGATGTATTCAATCCCCAACCAGTCCGTCGCCCGTTCCAGCCCCTTGGGGGAGAGGAGGAAGCGCACGGGAATTTGTTTTACGGGGGCGGGGGACAAGGGGAAGTCGAAGGGGCGCTTTCGGAAGGACTCTTCGAGCTTGACGATGGAGGAAATCGCCTGAATGCGGAAGAGAAAAAAATCTCGTTTCGCATGACTGAACGCGTACATGCCCCACCCGTTTCCCTGAAAGACGAGGGCATGGGGCTCGATTTTTTGCAGCTGATTTTCGTAGACGATATCCGCCATCGTCAGCGTTTGCATACACGTTTGCAGGATGCGGAGCTTCTCCGTAAGAGAGGGGAGCAAGTCCGTGCGGTTTTCCAAAAGGAGCAAATCCTCCGCGCTTGCGGCGAGAGGTTGTTCACAGGTCTCCGTCCGTGTTTGACTGTCGAGTTTTCGCAAGACGCGTAAATACCGCTCGTCGGCGTATTTGGTGTACGCTTCGCCGAGCGACTCCAAAAGCGTTTGGTATTCCTCGGCGGTGAAGAAGTCCACGGGGAGTTTGTATTGCTCCGCAAGGCAGATGCCGCCGCTCCGTCCCCGCTTGATTTGCAGGGGCACGCTTTGGGCGAGGATATCCACGTAGCGATAGACGGTGCGGGGAGAGAGCCCGTACTTTTCCGACAGGTAGGTCGCCGTCACGCGGCGTTTGGTCAGAAGCTCGATTAAGATGTCCAAAAGGGTAGAAAATTTCATGAAAATAGTATAACATATCTTTCAGGCGTTGTCAAGCGGTGCAAAACGCTTGCTTTTTTTTAAGAAAAGATGTAAAATTAAATGAAGGCGAAATTGCCTTAGAATTATTTTAGTAGGAGAAAAATACAATGGCAAACGTAATGGACACGCTCCGCGCGAGAGGATTTGTAAAACAGACCGTTTACGAGGACGAACTGTATGAAAAACTCGGCAAGGAAAGCGTACCTTTCTATATCGGTTTCGATCCCACGGCAGACTCTTTGCACGTAGGACACTTTATGCAGCTCATCGCCATGCACCATATGCAGCAGGCAGGGCACAAACCCATCATTCTGATCGGGGGCGGTACGGCGATGGTCGGCGACCCCTCGGGCAGAACGGATATGCGTTCGATGATGACGAAAGAGACCATTCGTCACAACGTGGAATGTTTCAAAAAGCAGATGGCGCGTTTCATCGATTTCGAAGGGGAGAATGCGGCGATCGTCGTGGACAACGGCGACTGGTTGCTCGATCTCAACTACATCGACTTCCTGCGTGAAATCGGTACCCACTTCTCCGTGAACAGAATGCTCACGGCGGAGTGTTTCAAACAGCGTTTGGAGCGCGGTCTTTCCTTCTTGGAATTCAACTATATGCTCATGCAGGGGTACGACTTCCTCGTGCTGTACAGAAAGTACGGCTGTCAGCTCGAGCTCGGCGGCGACGATCAATGGAGCAACATTCTGGCGGGGGCGAACCTCATTCGCGTCAAGGAGCAACAGCCTGCGTTCGCGATGACCTTCACCCTTTTGACGACTTCGGACGGCAAAAAGATGGGCAAGACGGCGAAGGGCGCCGTTTGGTTGGACGAGAATAAGACCTCCCCGTACGAATTCTACCAGTACTGGAGAAATATTGCGGACGACGACGTGGAGAAGTGCATGAAGCTCCTCACCTTCCTGCCTTTGGAAGAGATCGCCGAGCTCTGCGCGCACCGCGACGAACGCATCAACAAGGCGAAGGAAGTGCTTGCGTACGAACTCACGAAGGAAGTGCACGGCGAGGAGAAGGCAAAGCTGGCGGAAAGTCAGGCGAAAGCGGCGTTCGGCGGCGGCGACGCGGAACTTCTCGTCAAGGAAGTTTCGGACGTTACGACCGTGGTGGACGCGATGGTCGCGGCAGGGGTTGCGAAGTCCAAGGGCGAAGCGAGACGACTCATCGAACAGGGCGGCGTTGTCGTGGACGATACGAAAGTGACCGACCCGAATATGCCTATCCCTGCGCAGGAATTCGTGCTCCATAAGGGCAAGAAAGTACACTTGAAAGTGGTGGTGAAATAAACACCTACGGTAAGGGCAGCTCGACTTACGACCTCGGCAGAAACTGAGTTTATGCACTTTCGATATGGGGAGACGTTTATGGATAAATCCGTACGTGTGGTATACGCGCCGCATGAGAGTGAAAAGGTGATAGAGAAATCCCGATTTCTCACGTATAGCGAGCACGTCCAAAGCGAGGACGAGGCGAAGGCTTTTATCGCGCGGATTCGGAAAATGCACTCCCTCGCAACCCACGTTTGCTACGCTTTCATCGCCGATAAGGCAGGGAATCTCCAACGCTTTTCCGACGACGGCGAGCCGCAGGGTACGGCGGGGATCCCCATTCTCGAAGTACTCAAAGCCAAAAAACTCTACGAGACTGCCGTGGCGGTCGTGCGCTATTTCGGCGGTATTAAACTCGGCGCAGGGGGGCTCGTACGCGCCTATTCGTCCTCGGCGGCGGAAAACCTCGACGGCGCGGATATCCGAATCCTCGAAACGTGTGCGGAGCGGATCGTGGAAGTCGACTATACGGGCATCGACAGCGTGCAAAAATTTATTTCAACGCATACCTGCTCCCTGCTTTCGACCGATTACGGGGAAAAAGTTCGCTTCCGTCTTGCGCTCAAAAAGGTGAGCGTGGACGGTTTTTGCGAGGAGCTCGTGGACTATATGCAGGGGCGCGTGAAGATTGAAAAGGGCGCGGAGTATTACGCTCCGTTCAAGGAATAATCGTTGAAAATCAGGAGGGAAGATTATGAAGTATATTGAGCTTAAAAAGGACTTGAAAGTCTCGAATATCGTCATGGGTTGTATGCGTATCGCGGACAAACCGCTTGCGCAGATCGAGCAGACCGTCGCGCTTGCCTTCAACGCAGGCGTCAATATGTTCGACCTCGCTGACGTGTATGCGGACGGCGAAGCGGAAAAGAGGTTTGGACAGGTCATGCGGGACCTTGGCATCGACAGGAAGGAATACGTCCTGCAATCCAAATGCGGCATTCGTAAGGACGGCAAGGGGAAAATCAACCGTTTCGATTTTTCCAAAAAATACATTCTCAAAGCGGTGGAGAACAGTCTTTCCCGTTTGGGGACGGACTATCTCGACGTCCTGCTCTTGCACCGTCCCGACACCCTCGTCGAACCCGATGAGGTGGCGGAAGCGTTTGAAAAGCTCCGCAAAACGGGCAAGGTCCGCACCTTCGGCGTGAGCAATTTCTCCGCGATGCAGATGCAGCTTTTCCAAAACGCAGGCATCGAAATCGTGGCGAACCAAATGCAATTCTCTCTCGGGCATACCGCCCCCGTGGATAGCGGTTTCAACGTCAATATGTACAAGGACGAGTCCGTCTGCCGCGCAGGGGAGTCCATGGAATACTGCCGCGTGCATCATATCGCGATGCAGAGTTGGTCGCCCTTGCAGTACGGATTCTTCGAAGGGCCTTTCGTCGGAAACGACAAGTTCCCCAAGCTGAACGCGCAGCTCAATAAGATCGCCGAAAAATACGGCGTTTCCCCCTCGACGATTGCGGTGGCGTGGGTGCTTCGGCATCCTGCCTTCAAGCAGGTGGTGACGGGCACGACGTCCATGAACCACATGGCGGAAATGTGCGATGCGGGGGATATTATCCTCACGCGGGACGAGTGGTATTCCCTCTACGCCGCGACGGGGAGAGTGTTGCCCTGAAATTGATAACGAGGGTACCATGTCTTTGTTGAGATACAAAAAAAATAAAATTCCCTTGTATGTTTTGGCGCAGAATCGCTAAAAATATAGATGGGAAATCATCGGAGGAACGAGTATGGCAGGACTTTTGCTGAAAAATATAAATAAGGTATTTCCCTCGGGAGAACAAGCGGTGTTCGACCTGTCGCTGGAAATCAAGGACAAGGAATTTATCGTATTGGTGGGCCCGTCCGGGTGCGGAAAATCGACCACGCTCCGCATGATCGCAGGGCTGGAAGAAGTCTCCTCGGGTGAAATGTACGTCGACGGGAAGCTCGTCAACGACGTGCCGACCAAGGATCGTGACCTTGCCATGGTTTTCCAGACCTACGGACTCTATCCGCACATGACGGTGTACGAGAATATGGCGTTCAGCCTTCGCAATCGCAATGCGCCCAAGGAAGTCATCGACGAGCGGGTGCGCGCCGCGGCGGAAATTCTCGGCATTACGGAATACCTGCAAAGAAAACCCAAAGCCCTCTCGGGCGGGCAAAAACAGAGGGTTGCGATCGGGCGCGCCATCGTGCGCGAGCCCAAGATGTTCCTCTTCGACGAGCCCCTCTCCAACCTCGACGCCAAGCTCCGCGCTTCCATGCGGACGGAAATTTCGAAGCTCTACGCCCGTTTGGGTACGACCTTCATTTACGTCACGCACGATCAGATTGAGGCGATGACGATGGGTACGAGGATCGTCGTGATGAAGGACGGATTCGTACAGCAGGTGGACTCGCCGCAGAATTTGTACGACTATCCCGTCAACCTGTTCGTGGCGGAATTTATCGGTACGCCGCGCATGAACGTGTTTCGCGGCGCGACCTTGACGGGCAAGCCCGACAAAGTGTACGTGAACTTCATCGGCGGCAATAAAATCCTGTTGCCCGTCTCCGTTTCGGAGCGTATTCGCAATCTCGACGCGTACCTGGGTACGGGTAAAACGGTGATGATCGGGATCCGCCCCGAAGATATCCACCACGAAGAGGAGTTCGTGCAGAATGCGAAAAACGCACGGGTAAAGGCGCGTATCGACGTCATTGAGAAACTCGGCGCGGAAACGCAAATCTACTGCGAGCTCGATTACGAGGGGAAAGAGTCTTCCCTGATCTCAAGCTCCACGCAGCTCGTTGCGTGTATTCCCGGTCGCGAGGAAGTGGCGGCAAAAGACGTCGTGACCCTCGCCTTCGATACCGAGCGCGTGCACCTCTTCGACGGAGAGACGGAGATGACGCTGTTGGTGCGCGACGGGGGGTACGTAAGACTGGAAGGGAACGCGGAGGCGGATTATCTGCCGCCCACGCCGCAGGAGATGAAGGCGCGCATCGAAGCCGCCAACCATACCGGCAAAAAGAAGAAAAAGAAATGAAATTTGGAAATAGGGGAGCCCCGCCGAACGAAG
>JAGAJI010000070.1 GCA_017626135.1 Clostridia bacterium
CCCAAAGGACGAAATCTTTCTCGCGTTTCTCCCAAAACGCTCGAAAAAAATCTGGCGTTAATGAACGCCAGACCGAAAAAGGTTCTTAATTTCCAAAAAAACTATAGATTTATTTGAACTTTTTCTTAAAAAGTGTTGCACTTAGTTTGACAAATCACCTACCGGGTGAATTATACTATCAAGCGTCCTTGTTTTCGTGTAAAATCTCTTCGCTCAAAGTCAAAATTTGTTCTCTATATTTATCCGACAATTTTTGCAATTTCCATTTATAGACGGGATAGGCGAGTGCCACGGGCACGAGCCCCACGGCGGCGACCGCCGTTCCCCAAAGGAGCAAGTTCCATTCCAGAATCATGGTCAGCCCCAAACCGAAAACCAGCGTTCCGACGACGCCCAAAATCAACGCCCATATCCGTGGGGGCGACTGTACCTTTTTATCCAACTCCCTAATCTCGGACATCTTATCCGTGCGCTCGATTTCGGGCGCATATTTTCTTCTCAACGATTCCACTTCCCTGCGTTCGCGCTCCGTCGGCGCGGCGTAGGAATATTCAAACTTCTTTTCGTTCATATCCTTCCTCTCTGATAGTTGTGATCCCTTTATTGCCTTTCACAATCATATAAATGCCGAGCGCGAGGACGATTGCACATGTACCTGCCCCCGTCAAAGCGTTGAAAAGCGCCACGTCCACCCCTTCTGTTCCAAAGCTGTGGAACATCGCCGTTTGCAGCGCGAGCACGGACACCGCCGTATCGGCAAGGTTGACGTTTCGAAGGGTCTGCAAGGTGTAATCGTCCGTTCGTTTCGCCTTCATAAAATTACGAATGGACGTGACTGCCTTCACCACGGTATACGCCGCCGTCACGTAAATCATATGCCCATTCTTTTCAAAGCCCCCTTCCCCGAGCACCATTTGCCCGATTGCCACCAACAGGGCAAGCGTCGTCGCCACGAGCAAAACGCCGCAGTTGCGGAACTGTCTCGCCTCGACGAGCGTCACGCGCTCCGTCTTGCCGCGATGCTCCTTTCTGCGATAGTGCAACACGCCGATTCGCATACTCACGAGGAAAATATAATACCCGGCAAGCGCTCCGTGCCAAACAGGCAGAAACCCCAAGATGGCGACGACGGCGTTAAACGCCGCGTAAATAAAGGTCAGCGACAACGAGCAAGCGGAAAAAAACAGTGTTCTGAAATCGTAATTTTCCACGAGCTTTTTCGTCATCGGCTTTGCCTCGAGCATCATCTTCCCCCAACGCACGAGCCGTTGCACGGCTTTGGTCGCGATGACGGTATATATCGAATAGGCAAGCGTAACTGCCCCAAACGCATACGATACGTAAGAGATGATTTCCATCGCCAAATTGACGGGTCCGATGGCGAGCATCGTCAGCGTCCAAACAATACAAAGGAGGGTCGTGGGATAGAGAATGACGAGCATCTTCACGCTCGGATTTTTCAGTTTTTCAAACAGTTTATTCCACATCCGTTTTCCATGCTACGGCAAAGGTACTTCCCTTGCCGAGCGCACTCTCCACCGTGATTTTTGCGCCTAAAATATCCACAACTTTTTTCACGAGCGCCAAGCCCAGTCCGTTGCCTTCCTGCGCGTGCGACGCGTCCCCCTGATAGAATTTTTCAAAGATGCGTTTGCCCGTCTCGGGGGAGATGCCACAACCCGTATCCGTCACCTTTACGACAACCGTTCCACCCTCGTTTTTAAGCGTGATCGCAACCCTGCCCCCCTCGTCCGTGAATTTCACGGCGTTGGAGACGAGGTTATTAAGCACGATTTCCCAGTAAACTTGCGCGGAATAGAGCTCCACTTCTTCCAAATCGCACTCCACCTCGATTTTCTTCTTTTCAATCTTATCCTCCAAACCGATGACGGCGTTTTCCACCACTTCTTCCAAACGGAAGTAGCCCTTCTGCGGCTTGATTTTCTCGTTTTCGAGCTTGCTCAGCCGCAAAATATTCGTGACGAGATCGCTCAAATTCGAAGCAGCTTTCCGCAAAACGTCCGAATACTCCCGTCGTTTCCCTTCGTCCTGCTCCGTCTGCAAAAGCAACGCGTAGCTTTTGATGACGGCAAGAGGAGTTTTCAGCTCGTGCGAAACGTTGGAAATGAAGTCCGTTTTGAGCATTTCCGATTTTCCGAGCGCCTCTGCCATGAGGTTGAGATTTTCCATAATGCAGTCGTATTCGTCGTATTCGGCATACCCATGTCTTTGTTGAAGTCGCACGGAGAAGTCCCCGGCGGCGATTCTTTCGGTCGCCGAAAGGATTTGCTCCACCGGTTTATCCACCATAATGCGCCTGCGGATAACGTCGGCAATCGTCCAGAGAATGGACAGGAACACGACGACGAGCAACATGACGATCGCGACGATTTTTTTATTTCCACCCGTCCGCTCGTCCACGAGTCCATACATCAAAAGCGCGACGGTGACGGTCAATGCAATCGTCGCAAAAAAGAGCAGAACGCCCGGCACGCTCAAATTCGCACGTTTCCGATTCATCTGAGCACCGCCTTATACCCCAACCCGTACACGGTGAGAATGTCGAACCCGTCGCATACGCTCGTCTTTTCCCGAAGTTTCGCCATGTACACGTCCACCGTGCGCGAAGTGGCGGAAGAGTCGTAGTCCCAGAACTCGTCCATGAGCGCGGAGCGCGTGAAAGTCTTTTTGGGATAGGACAAAAGCTTGAACAGAAGGTCGAATTCCCGTACCGTCATGGGCATTTCCTCGCCGTCCACGTACGCCGTGTGCTCCTCGACGTTCATGGTCAGGTTTCCGACGGTGAGCGTTTTGCTCTCCGCAATCCCCGCGCGGCGGAGCATCGCCCCCACCTTCAACACGAATACGTCGATATCGAAAGGTTTGACGACGTAATCGTCCACGCCCATCTTGTAGGCGTAGAGCTTGGATTCCTTCTCGTCCTTTGCCGTCAAAAAGAGAATGGGCACGTCTTTATTGACCGCGCGCACCTCTTTCGCGAAGGCGTACCCGTCCATGACGGGCATCATAATATCGCTGATAATCATGGAAAATGAGGCACCCAGGTATGCGTTGAGTCCCTCTTGCCCGTTGTGGCAAGCGGTGACGTCGTACCCGTGCTCACGCAGGCAGGTACACACCAGCCCGTTGATTGCGCTATCGTCCTCTACCACCAAAATTTTCACCATACCCTTTCCTCCTGCGCGTATTTTACCAAATCTCCATGCAAGAAATATTGCTAAATTGTTAAAAAAATGTAAAATTTACGCCCCGAACGGGGCGTTTTCTTTATTCGACTATCCACGAATAAAATTCGTCATGACTTTCTTTTCTTTGACGGGCTCTAACCCCTCGAGCTTGCCCAGCTCGATACACTTTAACAGCCATGCCATATTGTTGCCGAGCACGCGCATCGTCTGCAAGCCTTCCTCGTCCTGCGCCGCTTCCTCGGCGGTATTGCCGTGAATTTCGTTCCAGTAGTTGGAGCCCACGACGGGCATATTGTTGATGGTGAAGTACTTGTTGATGACGTCGAAGGTCGTGCTTGCGCCCGCCCGTCTGCAACTCACCACCGCCGCCGCAGGTTTGTAGGCGAAATTCCTGCCACCGCTGTAAAAGGCTCTGTCCATAAAGCTGACGAGCGCACCTGCCGCCGAAGCGTAATACACGGGGGAGCCGAATACGAACCCGTCGAAGTTCGCCGCCTTTTCCACGAACTCGTTGACGCCGTCGCCGATCACACATTTGCCCAGCTTTTTGCAAGCCCGACAGCCCCTGCAACCGCTCGTCGCATTGCCGATTTGATAAATTTCCGTTTGAATCCCGTTTGCGTTGAGTGCCTTCGCCACTTCGCAAAGGGCGGTGTACGTACAGCCCTTTTGATGAAAACTTCCGTTGACAAGCAATACTTTCATAATATTTTTGCTCCTTATCGCAATTTTATATCAAATTTATTTTCAAGCCACGAGATATCCGTCGTCCAGCCCTCGACGCGGTTGCGGCGCAAATACTCCTCGTTCGCCTTGGCAAGGGCGGCGTGGAACTCCATTTGGCTACATTCGTTCACCTTCTGATAATGCTCCATCGCCTCCACGCCCCGCCCCATTAGCTGGGTGCGCGAGATATGCTTGACCTCGTGACAGCTATGGCAGAGCGCCACGACGTCCTCTAACTTTTGGAGCGCCCTTTCTTCGTCGTAACTCCACTTCTCGTGCGCTTCCAAGCGCTTCGTATACCGTCCGCAAATCATGCATCTGCCGCCTGCGCGCGCGTACGCGTCACGGCGCACGATATCCCAGTCATTGGGTTGTAAGATGCTGCGAAGATTGCTGTACCAACATTCCTCGGGCACCATTTCAAAAGTCAGTTTTTCCTTCATTTCAGAATCCCCAAACATTGTTTGAATGCGGTGGGCAGGGAAATGCTCTCCTCGATTTCGTCGAGCGCGTAGGCATCGAACGGAGCGTCTTCCGCGCGCACCCAAACACACTCGATATCCCACCGTATGTGGGTGAAAATATGCACGTATTTTTTGCGCTTTACTTCCGTGAACGCAGACATACCCCACTCGTTTAGTATTTTTTCGGGCGTTTCCCCTTCGGAAAGCAGGGCGGAGGGAAATTCGTTCATGCCCTTCAAAACCCCCTCTTCCCTTCGTCGAATACAAAAGCCCGACGGCGTTTCGATGAGGAACACCCCCACCCGTTCCTGCCGCTTGCCCCGCTTTTCGGGCATCACGGGAAAGAGTGCCCGCGTCCCCTTTTGGTTGGCTCTGCAAAGGGAATTTAAGGGGCAGTTTTTGCAATCGGGAGATTGCGGTTTACAGACGAGCGCGCCCAGCTCGAACAAGCTCTGCGTGAACTCCGCGCACGCCTTCCCCTCTTCGGGATAGACGGCGGAGAGGGTCTCTTCCAGATATTTGCGGTAGGCAGGTTTGTCGATGGGCGTGGGATTTTCCTCCAACCTCGCCGCCACGCGAAAGACGTTTCCGTCCACCGCCGCCACCCGTTTGCCGAAGGCGATCGACGCGATCGCGCCCGCCGTGTAGCTCCCAACGCCGGGCAGGGATTTGAGGGATTCAATATCACTCGGGAACTCGCCCCCGTATACGCTCACAAGGAGTTTCGCCGCCTTTTGCAGATTGCGCGCGCGGCTGTAATAGCCCAGCCCCTCCCATAGTTTCAACAGCTTTTCTTCCTCACACGCCGCCAACGCCTCCACGGTGGGGAGCTCGCGCATGAACCGCGCGTAGTACTCCTTCACCGCCTCCACGCGCGTCTGTTGGAGCATAATCTCCGACACCCACACGCGATAGGGGGTGGGATTTTCCCGCCAGGGCAAGGTACGTTTGTTCGCACGATACCACGAAAGGAGGGGGGCAGGTATGCGTTGAAAGTCAAATAAGTCCAAATTTTGCATATGTAACCTTTTGGAAAATATCAGCTTCCCGAAAGGGTGTTCAAAAGCACGATGCTGTCCATGACGGTGGGTTCGTCGGGGTATTCTACGAGCACGGGCAAACTCAACGTCGAGTCGTCCTCCACGTAGGTGACGTCCGCCTTGCCGCTTTCATGGGTCGTGACAAGACAGTTCCCCACGCCGACGAAGGTACTCGGATACCCCGCAAAGATACTCTTCGCCAAATCCACCCCCGTAATGACGTCGATATCCGCCTTGCGCAGGAGCAGTTCGTAAATCTTGCGGTATTCCTCCAACTCCCCGTTTTCGTGCGCGTCGGCAAGCTCTTCGAGCCCGTCCAAAATGAGGAAGAAATGGGAATACCCGCCGCCCGTCGCGCGAATACGCAGAAGTTCTTTGATCGTCTCCACACTCTTTTCCAAATCCTCTCTGCTCCGAAGATAGGGCACGGTGATATCCACCGAGTTCAGGCGGAGCAACTCCCCGTATTCCACGCGCGGCGAAAGCACGAAAAAACACGCCTGATCCCGTTCGTACAGGCAGGAAAGGGTGATGACGAGCCGACGGATAAACTCCGTTTTCTCGGCTCCCGTCACGCAAGTGTTGCGAATCATGAGCGCCTTTTCGCGCTTTTGCGCGAGCAGGATATTCCCACCTTCGTCCTTGCCGATGGGCAAGCCCTTTTTATATTCTTCCAACCTCTCGTTCTCTTCCGTCTGGTGATAAACTGCGTTGATAAATTCGTGCGTGTTCATACGTTTTCCCTCTTCGATATGCAGGCATATCGAGCTCCCTTTCTCTATTTTCCTTCATTATACTACACTTTTTTGCCGTTGTCAAGAAAAAAGAGCGCTGTTGACAGCAGCTCTCTTTTCCTAAAAATCAGAATGGACGATCGTTATTGATATTGCGTGAAATATCCGTCCTCGGTGAAGCGGATTTCCACCGCAATTTCCATGCCGTCGCGGACGATGCCGAGGGTGACGGTATCCCCCTTGCGCACGGTCAGGAGCTGATCTAAAAGTTGGTAACGACGGGTGAAATCGAAGGTCTCGCCGTCGTTGATCCGAATGCTCTTGAAGACGTCGTTGACCTGCAACAGTTTCGCAGCGGAGCCCCCGTCTACGACGCGAACCACTTTGAATTCTTCGCGGATGCGCAGAGCGCCCTTTTCGTCAAAATAGGCGGTCGACGCCGTCGTGCCCACCATCACGCCGAGGGTTGCCACTCTCGCGCCGTTCTCCCCGTTCTGTTTATAATTCGCGAGAATGTTCTCGCAGAAGTTTCTCACCTGCGTACTGGGCAGGGCGTAGCCCATGTTATCCACTTCCGAGCTCACGTTCTTGGCGTTGACGATTCCGATGAGCCCCCCTTGTGCGTTAAAGAGCGCACCGCCCGAGTTTCCGCCGTTGATGGCGGCGTCCGTACGCATGACGCGGTAATCCACCGTTCTGCTCGAGCCGTCCGTGGACGTCATCGTGATGTACTCCGACTCTACGGAAATAATGCCCTGCGTGATGGAAATGCCCTCGCCGTTGGGATTGCCGATGGCGTACACCTTCTCGCCCACGCGCACCTCTTCCGAGCTCGCAAACTGCGCTTCGCTCATGACGCTCGTCTTGATATAGTCGCTGTCGTCCACCCGCAGAATGGCGATATCGTAGTCCATCGCGCCCCCTACGTAGGTCGCCTTGATACTGTTCTTCGTCGTGTCCGCGTACGTGTTCGTGGAGCTCTGCAAGGAGAAGCCGTTGTACGCGCCGTAGGGGTAGAGATAGATGGAATCGGAGATCCCCGTTTCCGAATCGCTGCTCGCATCGTAGATCACGTGGTAATTCGTCACGATCAACGCGTCCCCTTCCCCTTTGTCGAGGTCGATGACGACGCCGCTCCCGGCGCTATAATAAGGGTTCGTCTGGGGAATCCCGCCCATCACGCCGCCTATGAATCCGCCGCCGTAATAGGTGGTCTTGGTAAAGCCGCAATAGATGCTCACGACCGAGGTCATATTTTGCGCGAGCGTATCCACGTCGTTGTTATCTTGCACCGTCACTTGGAGCACGTTTTCGCAAAATTCGAGGAAGGTGCCCGTATAACCGTTTTCCACCGCCGTATCGTAAAGATCGGACGCGGTGAGGCTCGTCCCGTCCTCGCCGTCTTTGCCGTTCGAGCCGCGCAGGCTCTCCAACCACTCTTTCTCCGTGCCCTGATAGCCGTTTTGCACGGCGACTTCGTACGCGCTGGGGCCTTGGAAGGAACAAGCCGTCACACTCCCGAGCATAAGCGCCACGCAGGAAAGGGATAGAATACCTTTGAATAATTTTTTCATAAAACTCCTTTTGCTTCCGCCGCCGTTCTCTAATCCTTGGCGAAAGTTTGATACCCGTATTATACAGCAGGTTTTTGTTAATCGTCTTAAAGCATTTTGAAAATTCTGTGAAAACGTCGGTTTCAGAACAGCGTTTCAAACACGCGCAGCACCGAATCGATCACCCTTCCAAGCACGTTGCGCTTGGGATAGCCGTTCTCGCAGAGCCGAGAAAGGGCAAACGTCTCCTCGCAATCCCGTTTCACGTCCGCAACCGCGTCGCAATTTGCGAAGTATACCGCGTTTTCGAAGTGGTGGTATAAGCTCCGATAATCGAAGTTGACCGTTCCCACCACCGCACATTCGTCGTCGCTGACCATGCACTTGGAATGAATGAACCCGGGGGTATATTCGTAAATCTGCACCCCCGCTTTTTGAAGCAACGCGTAGTTGGCGCGCGTGAGGCGGTATACGACCTTTTTATCGGGAATACCGGGCACGACGATTCGTACGTCCACGCCCCGCCTTGCCGCCAGAGACAGGGCGCACCGCATGGAGTCGTCCAAAATGAGATAGGGGGTAAAAATATAGACGTATTTTTTCGCGCGATTGATGATATCGAGATAGACCGTTTCCGCCACGCTGACCTTGTCGATCGGAGAGTCGTCGTAGGGTTGCAAACGCAAGCCGCCCTCTTTCAACGCAGACGTGGTATGCCCGTTTTCCTCTTTCACCAGATATTTGCGCAAATCTTCCTTATCCTTGCGGAAGGCGTTCCAGAAATTGAAAAACATCACCGTCATGGAGTTGACCGCGCTCCCTTTGAGGCGCACGACGCCGTCCTTCCAGTATCCGAACCGCTCCTTCTCGTTGATATATTCGTCGGCAAGATTGATGCCGCCCGTGAACCCCACCTTCCCGTCGACGACGAGAATTTTGCGGTGATCACGGTTGTTCATGCGCACGGCGAACACGGGAACGATCGCGTTGAAAGTCATACAGCGAACGTTCTTATGCAAGCTTTCCAGATATTTTTCGTACTTCGGCGGCAGGGTCGTCATGCACCCGAAGTCGTCGTAGATCATGCGGATCTGCACGCCTGTCTCCGCTTTCTCCAAGAGGATTTTCAGCATTTCGTTCCACATTTTGCCGTGTTCCACGATGAAATAGTCGAGCAAAATAAACTTCTTCGCCTTTTTGAGTTCTTCCAAAATGACGGGAAAGGCGTCCTCGCCGCACTTGTAATAATCCACCTCGCCGTCGCCGTAGACGGGGAAGGAACCGTACTTCATCAAATACCTGCATACCGCGTCGCTCCGATTTTCGCTTTCGAGCGCAGGCATTTCGCCGCAGGTTTCGAGGAAGATTTCCACGTTTTCCGCCTTGGCTTTTTCAATCTTTTTATTCATGCGCCAAGTCGGTCTCCCCTCGCCGTATAAAAGATAGGCGGGCACGCCGATGACGGGCGCGACCAAAATCAGAATGATCCAGCTCGTCTTCATCGACGGTCTGTCCGAACCGTTCACGAGATAGAGCAAAGACAAGAACTCCACGACCAGCAACACAATCTGGAGCACCAACGCTATTTTCGAGTTGTACGTGACCAAAAACAGCATCGTTCCGTACAGAACGACCTGTAAAAAGATCAGAGTCAGAATGATGATCAGTCTGTTGTACAGGTACAGCTTATAACTCCTGTTGTTTGCCACCGTCCGCTCAATCCACTTTCTTTTTCTTTCGCTTAATTTTTTCATAGTTTATCCCCTTGGTTCGTATATACCTATTTTACCTTATCGTGACCATTATATACCATTTTGTTAATGACTACGCGTTTTTTTTGTTAAAACTGTGTGAAATTTATTTCTCGAAAAATTCTTTAATTTTTTCCCTGAAAACTATTGACAAATTCGATTTTTTATATTATACTATAAATAATTATTAAAACACAATCCTAATAATAGGAAAGAGGTAAAATTATGAAAAAATTTGAATGTAAAATTTGTCACTACGTAGCAGAAGGCGAAGCTCCCGAAGTTTGCCCCGTTTGCAAGCAGAGCGGTTGCTTTGAAGAAGTCAACCCCTTGAAGGGCACCAAGACGGAAGCCAATCTTCAAGCGGCGTTCGCAGGCGAATCCCAGGCAAGAAACAAATACACCTACTTTGCAAGCAAGGCAAAGAAGGAAGGCTTCGTGCAGATTGCTTCCATCTTTGAAGAAACGGCGAAGAACGAACAGGAACACGCAAAAATCTGGTTCAAGCTTTTGCACGGCGGTTCCATTCCCTCCACGGCGGAAAACCTCCTCGCAGCGGCAGAAGGCGAAAACTACGAATGGACGGATATGTATGCGGAATTCGCAAAAGTAGCTCGTGAAGAAGGCTTCGACGATATTGCTACCCTCTTCGACGGCGTTGCGGCAATCGAGAAAGAACACGAAGAAAGATACAGAAAGCTCCTTGCAAACGTAAAGGGCGACCTCGTATTCTCCAAGGACGGCGACGCCGTATGGCAATGCTCCAACTGCGGCCACATCGTGGTTGGCAAGAGAGCTCCCGAAGTTTGCCCCGTCTGCGCACATCCCCAGGCTTACTTCCAGGTAAGAGCGGAAAACTATTAATCTGATACAAGCGAATGCTTTCCCCTCGCAAATTTTGCGAGGGGATTTTTTGTTTTACAAAAACGCAGCCCCGAGGCGTCGCCTCGGGGCTGTTCGAATTGAATTATAACTCCCGAGAGAAACGACGCAAAAATTCCTTGTCCTGCAACAACACGCCCCCGCCGAGCACGGCGGCAAACTGCGGTTCTTCGCAGATATGACAGCGCATGCCGAGCTTGGAACTTAAATACTGCGCCAAATGGGGAATTTTCATGACGCCACCCGAAAGATACACGCCGTTGCGATTGACCGCCGCCGCCACTTCCGCAGGCAGACCGTACAAGACACCGAGGGCGTATTCCACCACCTTGTCCACGTAGACGCGGATGCAATCGCTCACGTCCGCCGCCTGAATGGAAGCCGAAGCGGGCTGGCAGGTCTGCGTCGAACTCCCTTCCGCCACCATCGTGCCGAGCGCGCTGAGCGAGAGGGAACCGAGCTCGTTTTTGATTTTTTCCGCCGTCAGCGTACCGATATGCAATCCGTTGTTTCGCGCGATCTTGGAGACGATATTCGCGTCCATATTATTGCCGCCCACGTTGATGGAAATGCCCGAAATGATGCCGCTTGCAGAAATGACCGCCGCGTTCGTCACGCCGCCGCCGATATCCAAAGAGAATACGGAATCGCTGTCGCTCAGGATCGCGCCACCGCCGAGCACGGCAAGATAGGGCTGTTCAACGAAGCGCGCCCGTCTCAAATCACACTCCTCCGCCAACGTGCCGTAGTCCGCGAGCCTGTCGCCGCTCAATCCGCAAGGAATGCCGATCAACGCCTGCGCCGAACGCAGGGCTTTTTTCTTGATGCCGATCCGCGCCAGAAAGTCGCCCAGCATCGCCACCGCAAGCTCCATGTCCACGATGACGCCCTCGTACACGGGATAGACGATATTCATTCGTTCCGAGGTTTTGCCGATGAGATTTTTTGCCGCTTTCCCGATCGCCCGCACTTCCCCGTCCGCGCTCACCGCCACGCAGGACGGCTCGGCAAGCACCACGCCGCTGTTCGTGTCCGCGCGATAGATCTTCGTCATCGACGACCCCAAATCAATTGCAAGCTTTATCATATCATTCCTCCAAAGTTGAACCCAGTTCCTCTATCATTTTTCGGACGAGCTCCAAAGGCAAGCCGACCACGTTGGAATAGCTCCCTCGAATCTCCTTCACCAGACCTCCGTCCTGAATCCCGTACGCGCCCGCCTTGTCCATGGGCGAGCCCGTTTTGATATACGCCCATACCATGTCTGCGTTGAGTTCCTCAAAGACCACCTGCGTGCAGTCCGCCTCCACGCGCATTTTCCGTCCCTCCCCGCTTGGGTAGAGAATACAAACGCCCGTGTACACCTGATGGACGCGTCCCGAAAGCGCCGTGAGCATACGGAAAGCGTCCGCCTCGTCCTTGGGTTTACCGAGCACTTCCCCGTCTATCGCCACGACGGTATCCGAGCCGAGCACCGCCTTGCCCTTCGCCCTTTCGAGCGAAGCGACCTCCTTTGCCTTTTGCGTAGCGAGTATCTTCACGAGCTCCTCGGGGGCGGGCGTACCCTCCACGCGCTCTTCTCCCTTCGACGGGCATACTTCAAACTCTTCGATCAGCTCCGCCAAAAGTTCCCTGCGCCGCGGAGACGCGCTTGCCAAAATCCATTCCATATCTTTTTCCAAGGGGGCAGATTCCCCTCTGTTTTTACAAAATGAAGGGGGCAGGTATGCGTTGAACGCAAATATTGCTCCGCGAATTTCCTCTTTTTTTGTTACGAAAACGCCGCCCGTTCCCCTCCCATGAGGAGAAAGAGCGGCTCTTTTTTATGGATACGTCCGATTGATTTCGAACTTACAAAATTTCCAAATTTTTCTTGAACGCTTTCTTGAATTCCATGCCTGCGGATTCCGCGTTGCAGATTTCGAGGGCAGCGTCCCCCGTCACGATCGTCTTCATAATGACCGAATCCCCGAGCACGTCGCAGTTCAACCCGGTCACCACGCCGCAATGACTTCTGTCCAGACTTTCCGCGATGCGTAAAAGGACGCCGAGTTTCTTCACCGCGTCGAGGTCTTCCTCCAACACGATGTCCTTATATCTCTGCCAGTCGACGAGGGGTACGTCTTCGCCGTTGTGACAACGGGCAACGAACGCCGCCAACACGATTTCGCGATGGGTCGCGCCGTAGATGGGCGAGTTGAGAATGGTGTACCAACTATGTTTTGCGTGGTTGTAGTACTGCATGGTCATGCCGCAATCGTGCAGGCTCGCCGCAATCTTCAATACTTTCAAATACTGACGGGAGAACTTATGCAACACGCGGAGCTGTTTGAAAAGCTGTACGGAAAGTTGCAGCACGTGTTCCACGTGTTTGGGGTCGCACCCGTGGTATTTGACGAGTCTGTCGAGGGAATAGCCGAGCACGTCGGAAATGGGTTTTTCCATCGTGATGGGCAACGCCTGATTGAGCATGAGTCCGTCGCGAAGTCCGTTTCCGCTGATGGTGAACGTTTCGATATTCGAATAGCTGACGAAGGATTTGATAATCGCCATCGCCGCAGGCATGATGTCCGCACGCGCAGGGGAAAGCCCCTTGATCTTCTTGCGTCTGTCGATATCCAACACCTTGATCATATCGTAGATGGCGTTGAAGTCTTCGGTTGCCAGTTTGTAGTTGTGCGCGATATTCAAGGGATATTTCTTGACGAGACGACTGATCTTGAACAGATTTCTGAACGATCCGCCCACGCCGATCATCTGCACTTCGGGATCAAGGTCGTGGAGCCACTCCACTTTTTTGAGCTGTTCGGTGAAGAATTCCTCGATATGCGCCGCCGATTCCTGCGGAGTCGCGTCGGAAGCGAACAGGTCGGTCAAGGTGACCGCACCAAAGGGCAGGGACGCGTAGCCGAGCACGTTACGTCTGTTGTAATAGATGATTTTCGTGCTGCCGCCGCCGATCTCCAAAATCAAGCCCTTGGGGATATCCATCGAGTTGATGACGCCGCGATAGACGAGGAGGGCTTCCTCTTCCTCGGAGAGCACGCGGATGGTGATATTGCAGCTCACCTGAATTTCGTCGAGGAAGGAACGCTGATTTTTCGCGCGACGAACTGCCGCCGTTCCCACGGCGATGATGCGTTCCACGCCGCTTGCGTCACAAAGGCGCTTGAACATTTTCAACGTTTTGATCGTCTCCGCGATCCTTTGGGGTTTTAAGAACCCATCTCTGTCCATATCCTGACCGAGGCGGACGCTTTCCTTCAACTCGTCTACAACCATGTAATGCCCGTCTGCAAACATATTGACGATGACGAGCCTTGCCGTATTCGACCCTAAATCTATAATCGCTATCTTTTCCACTTTCGTTAACCTCTGTTTTCTGTAAAAAAACCTTACTATTATAACAGTCCTTCTATTTGGGCATCGTCGAAAAAAGTAGTATTCGACATTCCACCCCTATTATAATTTTCCCATAGTTTACCACATAAAATCGATTTTGTAAATACCTTTTTGAAAAATTTTTTGAAAAATTTTAAAATTTTTTTCTTTTTCAGCGAATCTTGCCGAATTTTCATTCTTTTTGCCCCGTTTTTGCACCTCTTTGACAGAAACGTATCGTTTGTTTCAAAGCGGTTCCGCATTCTTATCGACGAACGTCGCAAGCGATTTTTACAGAGCGAATCAATGCCGCCCCGACCAAACAGGTCGGGGCGGCGCTAAATGCAGGCAGATTATAAAAGCAAGGCTTTCAATCCTTCGAAGTCCTCGAATACGTAGGCGGGATCACAATCGACGAACTCCCGTTCATTTTCGGCGTAGCCGAGTTTGAGCATAGCGCAATCGACGCCGTGCTCGCGCGCGCCTTCGACGTCGTGTTTGCGGTCTCCGACCATGAGACACTCGTCCGCGGCAGCGTGGAGCCGTCGCATACACTCGCCGATGACGTCGGCTTTGGTCGGCAGGGTAACCTCGTCCATACCGCTCCCCACTTCCACGTCGAAATAGGTGGAAAACCCGAATTTCTCGGCGATCTGTTCGGCGAAAAGTTGTGGTTTGGACGTCGCCATGGCGAGCCGATATCCTGCGGACTTCAAGGCTTGGAGCGTCTCTACGGCTCCGGGAATGGGGGAATTTTCCCAAATCCCCTTGACGGCGTAGCGTTCGCGATAGAGGGCGGTGGCTTTGGCGGCGTCCTCTTTGGAATAGCCGAAGAAATTTTGGAAGGAATACATGAGGGAGGGTCCCACGCAGGGACGGAGCTGCGTATCGGTAGGCTCGGGCGCGCCCATTTTTTCGAGCGCGTAACGGAAACACGCGTAAATCCCGGGATGGGAATACGTGAGCGTGCCGTCGAGGTCAAATAAAATACAAGTATACTTTTTCATAATCAAAATTATACCACGTCTCCGCCCGTTTGTCAATGATTTTGCGCCCCCTGCGGGGGCACCCTTTTGGAAGTCAAGAAACTCAGTTTCTTGCGGGTTGCAAGGGTGGAACCCTTGCGCCTCGACGGCAGTCGCCGCCGAAGGCGGAACCGGACCCATAATAAGCAAGCGAAGCTTGCGCCTCAACCACGAAGCGGTTAAATCGCCGAAAGGCGAAACGAAACTCATAACAAGCAAGCAAAGCTTGCGCCTCAACGCCGCAGACGTTCCTTCGCCGAAAGTGAAATAACGAGCCAACAGGCAGAACCCGCCTATCCTTTCAGTCCGCTATACAGCGTATACCCCGACAGCCCGATCAAAAACGCCCCGAAACTCTTTCGGAGCAATTCCGACGGCAAATACGCCGCCAAAAACACACCCCCGACGGAAGTGAAAAGCGCCGGCAGAATAATCCACCAAATCCCCTGCGTTTGCAACAGTCCGTTCTCCGCGTGCGTCTTCAGCGCAAACGCCGACATCGGCAAAAAGGAAAACAGGTTGGCGCTCTGCGCGATCTTTTGCTCCACGCCCCCTACCAGCACGAGCAAAGGAATCGTCACCGTTCCCCCGCCCATGCCCATGCCTGCCGGGATCCCGCCCAAAAAACCCAAAATTAAATAGAGATAAAACCGCATACGCGCCTCACTTCGAAAAAAATAGAAACAAGCCCGCCGCCGCCTGCAAGAGCGCGAAGAGCAACGCCACTTTCTTCTCGGGCAGTTTGCCGAGCAACTTCGCTCCCAAATATCCCCCCGCCGTCACTCCGATCGCGGTGGGGATCAGCACTTCGAGATCGTACAATCCCTGCGCCGTATATAAAAGAAAGGACGAAAGGGAGACGGGCAAAATCAACAGGATCGCCGTGGCGTGCGCCTGCTTTTCCCCCATGCCCGTCCTTTGCAATAAAGGCACGCCGATCATGCCACCCCCGCCCCCGAACAGACTGTTCGCCGCCCCGACGAGCGTCCCGCACGCGAGCCGCCGTCCGTTTTTTCTTTTTCCTTTTTCCATAATTTCCCTCAAAACTCCTTCTTTACTATATATAATGGAGAATTTTTTTGAAATTATTAAACTTTTTCTCGGTTTTGACGGTAGAAACGCTTGCCAACTCTTTCATTTTGTATTAAAATAGTATAGTGAAGATTTTGAAGGGTGGAAGTTTGCCCTTTCGCAAGCCGTACCTCGAAATTTTCGCACGACTCAAGAAAATCAAAAAAACCAAAGGTGGTTACATGAAAACAACAAACAACAAAAAGAGCAAGTTCCTTGCCCTTCTCTTATCGGTCATGATTTTCTCCTCCATGGGCGCGGCGTTCGCTGCCTGTGCGGATGACGCCGATTCCTCGTCTTCGTCCTCCTCTTCCTCCACGGAAGACACCACGAACGACAAAGTGGACAACGGAACGATCAAAAACAGCAACTTTGACTTTACCAACCTCACCGACACCGTCAAGATCGGTACGTCCGTCACCGGTTGGTCGCGCGCAGTCAACTCCGTCACGACGGGTTCTGCTCCCTCCTCCAAATCCGCAAGCGGCGTCGTCGACACCAAGGCGGAGAAGTGGGACGATTTGACGACCCGCAATAAATCCGACGAAGAGATCGCGGCGATGGAAATCAAGGACGCCGTAGCGGCTTGGGATAGCCTGACGACGGCGGACAAGCTCGCCTTCTACAAAGACTGGAAAGCCAGAGAAGAAAACAAGGGCCTCGACATCGACGACGAGTTTGAAGAATACAAGGAAGATTCCTACCAGTCCTTCAATATCAAATACGAGGATCTTCCCATCGACACCGAGACGGCCGTCGCTTTGGCAAACCCCGGCGTCCCCGAGGGCGCACCCGATTCTCAGATCCTCATGCTCCATAACAACACGGGCTCCAAGGATTCGAGCGGCAAATACTCCGCAGGTACGGGTACGGCGCAGAAGTACACCTCCTCCACGACCGTCACCGTAAAAGCAGGTACGGCGGCACAGGTTTCCGTTTGGGTGAAAACGGC
>JAGAJI010000071.1 GCA_017626135.1 Clostridia bacterium
CCGAGCGGAAAGGGCGAAATTACAACCCTTCCGCAATCATTCTCGATACGTAAACGCCGCTCGCGGACGCGTGGGAAAGGGAATGCGTGATGCCGCTCCCGTCCCCGATGACGTACAGGCCTTTATAACGGCTTTCGAGGTGCTCGTCCACTTCCACTTCCATGTTGTAGAATTTGACTTCCACGCCGTAGAGCAGGGTGTCGTCGTTCGCCGTGCCCGGCGCGATCTTGTCGAGGGCGTAAATCATTTCGACGATACCGTCGAGAATACGCTTGGGAAGAACAAGACTCAGATCCCCCGGCGTTGCGCTTAAAGTGGGAATGGTAAAGGACTCTTCGATACGGGAGGGGGTGCTCCTCCGTCCGCGAATGAGATCCCCGAACCGTTGCACGATGACGCCGCCGCCGAGCATATTGCTAAGGCGAGCAATAGATTCGCCGTAGCCGTTGGAGTCCTTGAAGGGCTCGGAGAAGTGTTTGGCAACGAGCAGGGCGAAGTTGGTATTGTTCGTCTGTTTTTTGGGGTCCTCGTAGCTGTGCCCGTTGACGGTGATGATGCCGTTCGTGTTCTCGTTGACGACGGCACCCTTGGGATTCATACAGAAGGTGCGTACGCGGTCGCCGTACTGTTTGGTGCGGTAAACGATTTTGCTTTCGTACAGTTCGTCCGTCAGATGGGCGAAAATTTCTGCCGGAAGTTCCACGCGGACGCCGATGTCCACGCGGTTGGATTTGGTGGGAATTTGCAACTCGTCGCATACCTGCTCCATCCATTTGCTCCCGCTGCGCCCGACGGATACGATACATTTCTCGCAATCGTACGCGCCGTTTTTGCAGGAAATTCGATAGCCGTTTTCCAACACTTCAATGTGTTCGACGGGGGTGTTGAAGTGAAATTCCACCTTATCTTGGAGCTCGTTATACAGGTTTTCGAGTACGACGTAGTTGATGTCCGTGCCGAGGTGACGGACGGACGCGTCCAAAAGATGCAGATCGTTCTGCATACATTGCGTTTTGAACTTGGAGCCTGCGGTGGTGTACAGTTTCGTGCCTTCGCCGCCGTGGCGCAGGTTGATATCGTCCACGTAGTGCATAAGCTCCAACGCCTTGCGCTTGCCGATGTACTCGAAGAGAGTGCCGCCGAAGTCGTTGGTGATGTTGTATTTGCCGTCCGAGAAGGCACCTGCGCCGCCGAAGCCGCTCATGATCGAACAGCTCTTGCAGTTGATGCAGGTTTTAATTTTGTCGCCGTCGATGGGGCAACGGCGTTTTTTGAGTTCGTTCCCCGTTTCAAAGACGGCAATTTTGAGCTCGGGCGCGATTTTGGTGAGCTCGTACGCGGAAAAAATTCCGCCCGGCCCCGCGCCGATGATGATGACGTTATAATCCATGATTTCTCCTTATCAAGTCTCTTTTTGATTGCGTTTGCAAGTCATTATACCATAAAAATCATAAAAATTCAATAGATATTGCGAAAATTTTTTCAAAACCTATTGATTTTTTTCGCAAAATGCTATATAATAGTACTTCACCGTTGGAGAAAAACTCCCCAAACGGTACTCCGAAAAGAAATTCAAGCGATAAGAGAGGAAATATATGAACAGAAAATTCAGATTATCGGTCGCCCTGGACGTGGACGACCTCTTGATGGAATGTACCAACTACGCCATTCAGCTTGCCAACGAGAAATACCACTACGATCCGCCCATCACCATTTACGAGGCGAGCGGTTGGGGCAAGATCGGCAAACGCGTGGACGTCGTGCACGAGTTTTTCGCCGAGGCGTCTTTCTATGAAAATCAACCCGTCTACGAGGGGGCGAAGGAGTTTGTCTCCAAGCTCTCGGAGATGGCGGACGTGTACGTGTGCACCGCCATTCCGCCCGAATTTATGGGGATTCGAGCCAAACAGATTATGCGCGAGTTCCCCCAAATCCCCAAGGACCACATTTACATGGGCTTCCGCAAGGACAAAATCAACGTGGATATCCTCTTCGACGACGGTTTGCACAACGTGCTCAACTCCAACGCGCAGTACCCCATTCTCATGCGCCGTCCGTGGAATCAGGAGGGGACGGGTATGCTTGCCGTCAACACCTACGACGAATTTTTGAAGGTGGTGGAAGTCATTGCCGCCAGCTACGCCAAGCGCAACGTCAAACCCGTCATGAGCGAGCCGCAGATCATCGTGCTCGTGGGACCTTCGGGCTGCGGGAAATCCAAGCTTGCCACCCAGATCCTGAAAGAGTGCGACGAGTTTGAAAAGCCCGTGAGCTACACGACGAAGGACCCGACGGCGGTTGCGGAAAATGCGTGGTACAGCTACGTATCCGTCGAGCATTTCCGTGAGATGAAGGAGAGCGGAGAGGTCTTCCAGTCCACCATGTACGCCGGGCACGAGTACGGCTCGAAAAAGTCGGACATCGAGGATATTCTCAAGAGGGGCAAACACGTGCTCACGACGATGGATATTTGTGGCGCCATGTCCTTGAAAACGCATTTCTCCAACGTGACGACCATCTATATCGACCGTCAGAAGAAGGCGATTTTAAGTGCCATTTTGCAGAAGAATTCGACGATGGAGGACAAAATCAATCGCATCATGGCGATTGACTTTGAAAAGAAGAACGCGGAGATCTGTGATTATTCCGTCCAGTTCAACACCTACGAGCAGGCGCTCGAACAGCTCCGCGAGATTTTGGGGATTAAAGAATAAGAGGAAAAATGCGTTTTCCTTGTGTAAATTAAGTAAAAAATACGAAAACTCCCCCAAAAGCGATTGACGGAAAGCAAAATAAAAGGTATAATAATAGAGTATGGTATTCCCATGCGATTATGCAAAGAAACGGAGAAAAACTATGTCTAAAAATATCATGAAGAAAGTTATCTGCGGCGTACTTGCCACGACGAGTCTGGCAGGTTGCGTAGCGATGGCTACCGCTTGCGAAACGAACACGCCCGAAGTGACGCTCACCATCAGTTTTAATGGGGAGACGTACGAGTTGGATTATAAACTTGACCGCCGCGTTGCGCCCAGAACGGTAAAGCATTTCCTCTGGCTCGCGGAAAATAACTATTACGACGGGCTCTGCGTGCACGATTACGCGGACGATAAGATGTACACGGGTGGTTACACCTATACGGATGCGGGGGATCTGGAAGCGAAAGATTACTACGCGTTCGTAGAGAGCAAAGCAAACTTCCCCGTCAGCGTATGGGCGGAAAAGGAAGGGGAGGAAGCCCTCTACACCCTCGCAGGTGAATTTAAGGACGCCAACTTCGTCGTATCGAGTGGCTACACCCGTCAATCTTACGGTTCGCTCACGATGTATTACACCGCAAAGACGACGGATGCGCAGGTCGGCGTGGAATATTTGAGCAAGAACGACGGTTCCAGAGCTTGGAGAGAATATAAATACAACAGCGCGACTTCCCTGTTCTATATTTCCTTGACGAACACCGGCGCGGACTCCGCATACTGCACCTTCGCGACCTTAGAGGATTCTTCCAAAGAAACGTTGGAAGGGTTGGAAGACGCGTTGGAAGCCTATATCGACGAAAACTACGGCGATGAAGAGGATTCGTTTACGGAGAGCAAGACGGAAACGGTCAACGAAGACGATCCCATCGAGAACAAGAAGAGCACCGTTACTTACGACGTGCCCAAGTCTCCCATCGTCATTGACAGCGTCGTCGTCAACAAATACTAATTCACTTCGACGAGAAAAAACGCCCAACCGAAAAGGTTGGGCGTTTCTTGCTTTGTGACGGGTAGGAGCATACGCTCCTGCCTCATTTGTACGGGCTCGGGAACTTACGCGTTTGCTTCAAGCCAAGCGTCTTTCTTTGCCGCGCTCATTCTGGTGATGTTTTCTTCGGGATATTTGCTTTCCGCACCGCCGTTGGTGTAGAGGAAGAAATTGCCGCTTTCCGTTACGTAGAGGCTTTCTTCGTAACCCTTGGGGCAACCGAATTCACCGCAGGTCACCTTCTTGATGAGGGTGGAAGTTTCCGTGTCGTAAACTTTCTTGCAAATGATTTTCTGCATTTTTCTATTCTCCTTTTTGTAAAATTGTTTTCTTACTTCTATTATAGAAAAACAACGCCGCTATGTCAAGCATTCCATGCCGATTTTTGTGATTTCACGAAATTTTCATTGTTTTATATCGAAAATTTTGTTATTTTTCATAACAACTGTGAAATATGCAAGTTCAAACACCCGTTCCGACCTTTTTTTCACCAGTCCGCAGGTGTAGGGATCGGCGGTGAGCGTCACCGCTTCGAAGGGACCGAGAAAGGAAATCAGTTTTTCCGCTTGCGGAAGAAGCTCTTCGGCGAGGAAATCCTGATAGGACGCGCCGAGCAGAACGCTCTCGAAAAAGGCGTAGGCGACGAGTTCGCTCTCTGCGCGCTCTGCGCTTTGGCGTAGGGTGAATTGCGTTTGCGTGAGCCCGTGTTCGTCGAGCGCCCAACGGCAATCGGCGACCCGATTCAGACTGTCCGATAGGGGCAGGGTCGCGTTGAGTTCGTTTTCCGTCACGTCAAAGGCGAGAAATTCCTCCAAAAATACCCGTTTTCCCCCTTTCGTATAGATGGCGAGCTGTTTTTCAGACTGAATGAAGAACAAATCGCCGTGACAGGAGAGCTCGCAAACGGCAAACGAGGGGGGCAGGGTCGAGATGAAGAAACCTTCGCTCGTTTGCAAAGACAGATGAATCGCCCCCTGACGGAAGACGGTGACGAGGTTTTCCCCAAAACGTTTTTGCGTGATGGGAACGAGCGTATAATCGAGGGGCGGAAACTCCTTAATATAGATGGCTACGCCGTCTTTTAAGAGATAGACCTCGCAAAAGGGTGGCGGATTGACGAGGAGCTCGTCGTCGAGAAAGAGTCCCACGGGGAGCGCGGCTTGGGGGGTGAACTTGGCGAAAATCTTGTCGGAAAGATTGACCTCGGCGAAGCGTTCGAAGTTGTCGACGACGCCGAAAAATACGCCGTTTAAGGTCAGTTCGCAGGGGGCGCAGGATAAAAAATACGTTTTCATACTCTATCGTATGCTTTTTTTTGTGAAAAAAGTATAAAAAGAAAGGAAGGGGGAAATAATCTTGTCAACAACGCAATGGAGGCAAGAATTATGAATAAAATCAACGGGTATACGGAAGAGGAAGCGAAGAATTTGGTGGAGTTCATCAAAGAGGGAAAACAAAAGGGAAAAACGCTTACTTATCTGTTCGCCACCTACGGTTTGGAGAACGGACGGGCGAAGGGGAGCGTGCGCAATTACTACTACACGCTCATGAAGAATGAAAATCACGACGAACGTATCGTCCGTCTTTTGGACGGTTCGGATTTGACCGTGGAGAAGATTCGGGAGTTTACGCCCGAGGAAACGGACGAGGTGCTCAAAAGCATTCTGGCGGAAAAGAGCAAGGGATTGTCCGTGCGCCGTGCCATCTTCAATTTGGCGAAGGGGGACGACAAGCTCATGCTGCGCTTGCAGAACAAGTACCGCAACACCCTCAAAAAACAGCCCGAAAAGCTTGCGGCGCTCGCTAAGGAGTTAGGGCTGAAAGACCCCGTCGCGCTGACAAAGGGGGACAGGGAGAAAAAGCCCTTGCCCGATCGGGATTTTTTGCGGCACAGGTTGGAAAACGAGATCAACGCGTTGTACGACCGACTTACGCAGACGCTGAAAACGGAGAACGAGCGGCTCCGCGCGGAGAACGCAAAACTTAAAGAGGAAAACGCCCGTTTGAAGGCGTAAGGGCATACCATGTCTTTGATGACGGCGAAGCGCCCTCTCGTTTCGAGAGGGCGCTTCGCCGTTGTTTTGCAGAAAGAAGTCGAGCCTTTCGGCTCGCACGTTACGCCTGCGCTTTTTCCGTGCCGTTCATTTTGGACTTGACGTTCTCCACCGTCTCCTCCGCTTTTTCTTTGAGGTTTTCCACGCCCTCTTCCATCTGTTCGATCTTTTCATCCATCAGCTTGTCCAGCTTCGTCTGCATTTCTTCCTGACCTTTCTTGATCAAAGTGCGCATTTTATAATTGTTCGCGGCAAGCAGCGCGCCGCCGATTCCGCCGATGACGAGTCCGATTGCAAATTTTTCCATACCATATTCTCCTTCGGGAAATTCCCTTACGGGCAGTATGTGAAAAAATTTGGCGAATATACGCACAAATTCATGCAAAATTTCGTGGAATTTTCATAAGAAACGATAGACGAACGGGGATTTTTGTGGTATAATGTTAGCATGATAGCAAAACGAGCGATTGCCTTCGATATCGGCAACAAAAGAATAGGCGTGGCGATCTCCGATCCTTTCAACGAATACGCGATGCCCTGCGAAACCTACGTGCGCACCCGCAATATCGACGCGGACGCGAGCGCTTTGGCAAAACTTGCCAAGGACAAGGGCGTGGGCGTCATCGTGTGCGGTATGCCCTTCCATTACGACGGCTCGGAGGGAATCCAGACGGCGAGGACGAGGGAGTTCATCGAATACCTGCGCGAAAAGACGGATTTGCCCATCGAGCTCGAGGACGAGCGCTTCACCACCATGCAGGCACGCGAAACGCAGATTCAGGGCGGAATCAAATGCGCCGACAGAAAAAAGACGATCGATTCCATCGCGGCGTCCTATATTTTGGAGAGCTATCTGGCAAGAGAAAAAATCAAAAATAAAAAATTGGAGGAACTGAATATGAGTAACGAAAACGAAGTTTACGAAGAAGAGGACCGTATTTTTGAAGTGGAATCGGAGGACGGCGTAGTCGAAAAACTGTACCACGTCGCGACGATTGAGTACAACGGGGAAATGTATTGCTGTTTCCAAAAAGCGGAGCCTGAAACGGAAGAGGAAGAGGACGAAATCATCATTTTCGCCTTGAAGGGCGAGGGCGACGACGCCGTTTTGGAACCGGTGGAGGACGAGGATTTGCTCGACGCCGTGTTCGAAGAATTCTGCCGTCAGTATGAAGAATACGAGGCGAGCGAGGACGAAATCGACGCCGAATAATCGAAAGACAAGAAATACGCGGAACGAAAAGCTCCGCGTATTTTTATGCCCAAACGGAGTTTTTTGCGCTCGCCTATATATAGGCAATACCGCACAATAACATACTTCGCGATACGCAGGGTCGTATTCTTCTCCCCTGCTAAGCTGCCGATTTTGGGAATAAATGCGTTGGTTCTTCTTGCAATAGGAGTCGCTATTGCTGCGAAAAACCGCCTGTTTCTTCCTCAAAATCGCCTACGCTTCTCGCTTGATGACATTGTGCGTATTGCCTATAGAGGAAGTCATCGAAAAATTGAATGGGGCTTATCAAAAATTTTTTCAAAAAAAATCAAAAAATTTTTCAAAAACCCCTTGACAAATCAAAAATATGTGCTATAATAAAGCTACAAAGGAAAGAAACCAACAAAAAATGTTTGGTGATTTCAGAGGTAAACAAAGAGAGGACGGTCCGATGGACAACTAAGTTCGAAGCCGACGGAGTCGGCAAAGTGCCACAGGGACGTGGCGAACGAAAAAAAGGAAAGGAGGGTACGAAAAGCGATGATTCCTTCCCAAGATGAGGCGATTGCCTGAAAGGTAACCAAGCACAACCGAATAGAAGGGTACTGTACTCGGAAAGCGTGACCGCGGAACGATAGAAGCGGCCGACAAAGTGAGAGGAGGTAAGCGCTATGATTTGTGTAACGTTACAAAAGATTGATACGGAGGAGGGTACTCCGACGTACACGTAATCTTCACCACCGACGTGAGTCGGCGGATATAGGAAATTGTTAAAGGAGGTGCGTGAGGAAATGACAAATAAACTTACGACGAAACGGTACTTTAGCAAAGAAGATAAAGTGAGGTAAAATCCAATGAACCACGTAAGCGAGGAATGCAAGTAAATAAGAATCCGTAAATAGAAAATCGCGTGAAGTACGCAAATCGAAATTGAGTTCGGAAAGACACGGATTGAGACAAAAATGTGCATTCTCACAACTGAATAACGATAAGATACTCCCCTGTCGGTGTGGCAGGGGATATTTTTTGCACGACGTTTTGCGGGCTCCGCCTTTTGTGCGGGGGAGCAGTCAGACGATTTTTCAGGGAAAAATAAGTGGAAGTATTGACTTTTCAATGCATACATGGTATAATACAAGAAAATTCTCACCCCGATCAGGAACTCTTATGGAACGACAGCCCAACGCCGAGCAAGCGCGCGTCATCGAGGCGCTCGATGAAAATTTAATTTTATTCGCCAGCGCAGGCACGGGCAAGACCTTTTCCGTCGCCAACCGCGTGAGCCATATTCTCCGTACCAAACGCGCCGAGCCGAGCGAGATTCTCTGTCTCACCTTCACGACGAAGGCTTGCGAGGAGATGCGCGAGGATATTGCGAGCTACGTGGGGCGGCAGGCAAGCGGCGTGGAAATTCGCACGATTCACGGCTTTTGCTTTGCTTTGATGCGAGAGGAAAACCGTCGGCGCGGGGACAAGTACCTCGACGCCACCGTGTGCGACGAGACGGACGCCGAGGAGCTCATTCGCAGCATTCTTTCCTCGCAGTACGAGTACTGGAAACAGGGCGTGTTCCCCGACGTGGAAGGGGAAAGCGAGTACGATTCGCAGTTTACGATTTTCCAAAAAAAGACGTCCATGCGCGACTTTGTTAGCGCGCTCAAACACGCGCGCGAGTCGCGGAAATTCTACACCGAAAACGAGGAACAAGACTACCAAAACGCCTATGAATATTTGCGTAGCGCCGAGCCCAAAACGTACGCCTCGATGCTCTCTATTTCCGATAAACGAGGGGGGCAGGTACGAGATCACGAGTTTGAAATCGCCATGGACCGCTATGCCGGGCGGCTCGCTTCCGCCTACGACGACTACCTCAAAAAGAGCAATCGCGTGGATTACGACGACCTGATTATTTTCGCCAGCCGTTATTTGGACGAGCCCGAAACCCTCGCGCGGTGGTCGACCCGTTACAAGTATATCGTCGTGGACGAAATGCAGGATACGAGCGTGCTCGAATACTCGGTGTTGAAGCGCATTTTCGGCAAGAACAACGTGATGATGTGCGGGGATTTTTTCCAGTCCATCTACGAGTGGCGTGGCTCTCGCCCCGAATACGTGCTGGACGATTTTATAAAAAATTTCCATGCGAAAATCTATATGTTTTCGGAGAACTACCGCTCCACGCGCGTTTTGACGGCGGCGACGTTTGGGTATTTGCGCGCGACCTATCCGCAATTCGTGGGCAAATACTGTCCCGAGAATATCACCGTGCGGAGCGCGGACGAGGGGGAGAAAATCCTGCTTTTGGGATTCGACAACCGCAAGGAAGAAGCGCACCGCATCTATCGATATCTGAAAAAGAACGCCGCGGAAGGCAACGCGAGCCTTTGCGTGATGGCGCGCTCCAACTTTTATCTTTCCTCGCTCTTGCGTTCCTTCGAGGAGTACAACCTCGAATACCCCGAGGAGGAGCGTCTGCGCTTTTTCACGGCGGAGGAGAACCTGCAATTTTACAGAAAACCCGTCGTGAAGGACGTGCTTGCCGTGCTCAAACTTCTTTTCAACAGGACGGATCGGGTGAGCATGGAGCGCATCGCGCAAAAGTACGTGCGGCTGGTCGGCGTCAAAACCGTCGAGCAAATTCGCCTGCAAAATCGGGTGGGGGCGTCCATCGTTTCCTTCCTCGATCGGCAGGTGTACGAACACGTAGACCCCTACCATGTCTTAATTGAAAGCTTTTTGGAAGGGGGAATCGTGGTGTACGACACGGAGACGACGGGACTGGATCTGACTTCCGATCAGATGGTGCAACTCGCCGCCGTCCGTATGGACAAGAACGGAAATATCGTCGATACCTTCGAGCGCATGATCGAGCCGACCGTGCCCATCGGGCAGGGTGCGTACGAGACGCACGGGTTCGACCTTGCCTATATCCGCGAGCACGGGGGCGTGAGTGCCAAAGAGGCGTTGGAGGATTTTGCAAAGTTCGTCCGCGGGGCGACCCTCGTCGGGCACAACAGCGCGCGGTTCGATTCGCCGCTTATCCGTCGACAACTCAAAGAAAACGGTTTGCCGCCTTTGGAAATCCGCGGGGAGTACGACACCCTGTCGATTGCCAAGGAGTTCCATGCAAGCCTGCCCGACTTCCGACTTTCCACTCTCTGCTTCAAGTACGATATCGTCAACGAGGCGGCGCACAACGCGTACGGGGACATCGTGGCGACGGGGAAGGTGCTGCACAAGCTGATCACCGAGGATATCCTGCCCACGGCGATGGAGCGTCAAGCGGTCTGCGCGAAATATAAGGACAAATTCGAAAAGCTCTACGCCTTTTTCGAGGAGCTTCGGGAAAAAGCCAAGACGGCGAGCGCGTACGATACCCTCGGGTTTATCGTCGACAAGATGAGGATTCTCACCAAATACAAGAGCGACGGCGACGCCCGTGCGATCCGCTGGCTGCAATCCGCCTTTTACGGGGCGGAGGGAAACGCGGAAGAAGTGCTGCGGGACTTCGTGACGAGCGCGGAGCTTTCCGCCGCTCGGGCGGACGCGCTGTTCGTCGGGAAGAACGTCGTGCCCTTGCTCACAGTACATCAGGCCAAGGGCTGTGAGTTCGACGTCGTGATTTTGGCGGGGGCGGACGATCGCAATTTTCCCAACTTTTTCGCAAAGGGCGAAAAGACGGAAGAAGAGGAGAAACGGGTGTTCTACGTGGCGATCAGCCGTGCGAAGAGAAAGCTCGTCTTAACGCGCGCCGCCTGCTACGGACACGAGGAGCGTTCGCCCAGTCCCTTCGTGAACAATATCCCCGAGGAGTGTCTTTGGAGCAACGAAGGGTGGCACCATGTATGAGACGAATGAAAAACGAGTGAAATAAGGAGAAAGAATATGATTAAATTTATCCATTGCGCGGACGTGCATTTGGGTTCGAAAATGGAAGCGAAACTTCCCAAACACAAGGTGGAGGAACGCCGCGTCGAGGTGCGCAAGACCTTTCATCGCATGGTGGAGTACGCCAAAAAAGAGGGCGTGCGCGCCATCTTGCTTGCGGGGGACGTGTTCGATTGCGATCGGCCCCTGAAACGGGATAAGGAATTTTTCTACGACGTCGTCAAGGGGAACCCCGAACTCGACTTTCTATATCTGCGCGGCAATCACGACAGCGCGGAGTCCTACGAGGAAGATGGGTTGCCCAACCTCAAACGTTTTTCCGAGGAATGGACGGGCTACGATTACGGCGAAGTCCGCGTCTCGGGGATCGAGATGTCCCGTGAAAACGCGCTTTCCTTATACAGTACCTTGCAGCTGGATGAAAAGCGGAAAAATATCGTCATGCTCCACGGGCAGGTGTCGTCCACCTTGGGCGTAGACAAGATCAACGTGCATAAGCTCGCCGACAAATATATCGACTATCTGGCGCTCGGGCATATCCACTCCTACTCCGAAAATAAGCTGGACGATAGGGGCAGGTATGCGTTCAGCGGCTGTCTGGAAGGACGAGGATTTGACGAATGCGGAGAAAAGGGGTTCGTTCTTCTGGAAGTGGACGGGGAGATTTCTTCAAAATTTATTCCCTTCGCGGAGCGCACGATCGAGGAATACGCCGTGGATATCACGGGCACGGGGAAGGCGTACGAGGCGTACCGGGCGGTGAAAAACGCGGTGCGGTTCGTGCCCTCGAATCTTTATAGAATCTTGCTCACGGGGGAGATTGCTTACGAAAACGACGCCCTCGCCGCCGACGTGGAGAGTCTGCTCTCCGGCGATTGCTACTTCGTCTCCGTCAAGGACAAGACCTTGCGCAAGATAGAGCGAGCGGACTACGAGGGGGATATTTCCCTGCGCGGCGAGTTCATTCGTCAGGTCATGGCGAACCCCGCTTGGGACGACGAGCGCAAGAGCCGCATCATCACGCTCGGCTTGAAAGCACTTGAAAATCGGGAGGTGGAAGGATGAAACTGCTTTCCTATCATATTGAAAACTACGGTGGGCTCCACGATCAGGACGGCGCGTTTTCGGACGGGCTCACCTGCATTTACGCTCGAAACGGCTTTGGGAAGAGCACGATGGCGTCCTTCCTCAAAGCGATGTTCTACGGGCTCCCCTCGTACACGAAGAGCACGAAGGAGTTGACCGAGCGCCAGCACTACTATC
Organism: Clostridia bacterium; assembly: GCA_017626135.1. Lineage (GTDB taxonomy): Bacteria > Bacillota > Clostridia > Christensenellales > Borkfalkiaceae > Scatosoma. Next base: position 12,166 of record JAGAJI010000071.1, read on the forward strand.
CCTTCTCGGGGGGCAAGTTCGGCGGCAACCTCACCTTCGAGTACGGTGGCGCCGTCTACCGCATCGAGCGGTTTTTCGACAAGAAGAGTGCGAAAGGGGACGAGTGTAAGGTGTATAAAAACGGCGCGCTTTACGAGGGGTTCGGCGAGGAGATCGGCAAGTCCGTCTTCGGGGTGGACGAGGAATCCTTCCGAAAGACGGTGTTCATCACCTCCGACGAGGTGGAGATTTCTTCCACGCACAGCATCAACGAGAAGCTCAACGGCGCGGTGGACGGCACGGACGAAAATGGGTTTGAACGGGCGATCGAGATTTTGGACAGAGCCAAAAGGGATCTGAAAGCGGCGCGCGGCGGCGGGGGAAAAATCAACGAACTCAAAGAGGATATCTTAAAGCGCAACGCCGATTTGAAAAATGTGCGGGACATGAGCCAAAGTCTCGCCGTGGAATATACGAAGCGCGAACGTCTGTCGTCGGAGATTCGGATTTTGGACGAAAAGATCAGATGGATGAATGGTGAAAACCTGCTCCTGCAAAAGTGGGAGACGTACGACCGCTTATCGGCGCAAAGGCAGGCGAAGGAAGAGGCGCTTTCGGCTTGGAACGCCAAGTATCCCTTGGGGCTTCCCACGGAGGAGGAACGCACCAAATTGCAGGAACAATGGCAGCGAAACGGCATGATCCAAGGCAAATTGCAGGGGCTGGAAGTCTCTCCCGACAAGACGGATAAATTGCGCGCGTTGGAAGAAAAATTCCAAAACGAGGCACCCATGGTCGAGACGACGGAGGAAATGCAGACGAAAATCAGCCGCCTGACCGCCTTGGAAACGGAGCGAAAGAGTCTGGAAAGCCGTAGCCTCACGGAGCGGGAAGAACGCCTTGCGACGCGTTTTGAAAAGGGCGCGCCGACGGAGGAGGAATTGCAGGAAAAGCGCGCGCTTGCGGAAGAGATCAAGGATAAGAAAAAGCAGTTGCAGGAGAGGTCGGCAGAGTTGCTGCAAAGACAGGCGCAACCGCCCAAACGCAAATTCAACCTCAAAGCCTGCCTGCTCGTCGTCGCGGCGATCTTGCTCGTCGGCGGCGTGGGGGTATGGTTCGCTTTGCAGGCGGCGGCGATCGGGCTGTGGATCGCAGGCGGGATTTGCTTGGCGGCAGGGCTCGTCGTGAAGGGCGTGAACGCACCCCTGCCCCCCTCGAATGGGGAAAACGAGCTACTTTCCTTGCAGGCGGAGATCGAACGTCTGGAAGGGGAATTGTTGGCGTTCACGAAGGAATACGGATCGAAAAGCGAGGACGGAACGACCGCCTTGGCGGTGTTGGAAGAGGATATTCGGGCGTATTACGCGCAGACGCAGGCGGAGGGAAAGCGGCTCGCGCAACTTCGGGAAATCCGTGCGCAGGCGAGCGCGTTGCAGACAGAATGCGCGCGGTTTTTGGAAAGCTATGGCGTACGGACGGAAAATTTGCAATCGGGGCTCAATCAATTGACGGCGGAACTTGCGTCCTATCGGAGTTTGCAGGCGGACCAAGCAAACGCCGAACGCGTGAAAGAGGAGCTCACCAAGCAGTTGGAAGAGGGGAAAACCGCTCTGCTCGACACCCTGAATCGGTACGGTCTGGACGAATCCGTGGCTACCATGGACGGGTTGAAGGGGTTGGAGATGGCGGTCAAGACGCAGGAAGACCTCGTACGCGATATCGCACGTTTCACGGGGGAACTTGAAAACTATCAAGCGGAAAACGGCTTGACCGAACGCCCGACGGGGGAGAAGGTCGGCGTGGACGAATTGCACGCCGAGTTGTCCTTCCTTCGCAAGGAACTCGCAAATTGCGACAAGCGGATCGCGGAGACCGAACGGCAGGTGGAACAGCAGTCCGACTTGGAGAACGCGCTGGCGCTCGAAGAGGAAAAATTAGAGGAGTGCAAGCAAAAATACGACCTGATTGCCGATACCATGTCTGCGTTGACGGGTGCGGAGCAGGCGTTGAAGGACAAGTATATCGCCCCCATCAAAACGCGGTTTTTCACGTATGCGGAGGCGCTTGAAAAGGTGCTCGGGGAAAAGGTGAGCATGGATAAGGATTTCAAGATCGTATTCGAGCGGGGCGGCGAAACGCGGAGTGATCGGCATTTGAGCGCGGGAGAACGCACGCTCTTGGCGCTGTGCCTGCGCCTTGCGCTCATGGATAATATGTACGAAACGGAACAACCCTTCGTCATCATGGACGATCCCTTCGTGCATCTGGACGAAGAACACATGGAGCGCACGGAGGAGTTGCTGCATTTGCTTTCCGAGCAAAAACAAATCCTGTATTTCTGCTGCCACGAAAGCAGAAAGGCGTAACTTTCCATTCCTTCGCGCGGTGAAAAGTGAAAATTTTGATACTTAAAATCTGCAATATCCAAAAAAAATCCGAACCGCTTGCGGGCAGCGCCCGTGCGGTTCGGATTTTTTATTTTCCGTAAGTTTGCCATTTTTCAAAAAACGAGTATTTCGTGATCGCTGAACGTGTACTCGTATCGTCTGTCTCCG
>JAGAJI010000072.1 GCA_017626135.1 Clostridia bacterium
CGTTTTCCGCGAACGTTCCGCCCGTCTCCTCGACCTCCTCGTCAAAACCCATCTGCGTTTGCGAACGCACTTCGAATTCGGTAAAAATCTCCGCGATCTCACGGAGTTTGTGTTTATTGTTGCTTGCAACTACCAACGTTTTCATATATTTTCTCCTTCTCCTGCGGCAAGATTTGCCGAAAAAGTCACTTTGCACCCCTATAGTATAGCACAATCCCCCGAAAACCGTAAGCGTTTTCAGGGGACTTTTTGAAATTTATATTCTTGTGAAACGCACTCTGAAACTGTTCAAAACCGCCAAAAGCATGACGCCCACGTCCGCGAACACGGCGAGCCACAAAGGCAGTACACCCAGCACGCCGAGCACCATAAACCCGACTTTCATCACGATGGAAAAGACGATGTTTTGCAGGACGATCGCGCGCGTCTTCTTCGCGATCTTCACCGTCTTGGGCAGAGCGGACAAATCGTCGGAGACGAGCACCAGATCGGACGCCTCCACCGCCGCCGCGCTCCCCAGTTTTCCCATCGACACCGCACAATCGGCGGCGACCATCACGGGGGCGTCGTTGATCCCGTCGCCCACGTACATGAGCACACCGTCCCGTTTGAGTTCCTCCGCTTTTTTCAGCTTGTCAACAGGGAGTAATTGCGCGTTCACCTCGTACATGCCTACCTCGTTTGCAATTTTTTGCGCCCGTTTCTCTCCGTCGCCCGTCAGCATCACGAGGTGATTTACACCGAGTTTTTTCAAGTCCTCCACCGCAGATTTTGCTTCGCTGCGAATGCGGTCGCCGATTTCCGCATAGCCCATATACTCGCCGTTTTTGGCAAGATAGACCACCGTGTAAACGCTTTCCGTCGCAACGAACTCTACCCCCGCTTCCCGCAAAAGCTTTTCGTTCCCGACGAGTACGGGCTCGCCGTTTACAATCGCGCGCAAACCTCTGCCCGCCTCTTCTGTCACGCTTTCCGCCACATAGTCCGTCGAAACCGCCGCGAACGCCTTGGCAATGGGATGGGAGGAGCCGCGCTCTACCGCAGCGATCAAGGCAAGGAGTTCGTCCTCGCTCCCCTTTGCGGAATGTACGCCGCAGACGACGAAGTTCCCTTCCGTCAGCGTGCCCGTCTTATCAAACGCGACCGTCTGCACTTTGGCAACGGTATCGAGATAGGTTGCGCCCTTGACCAAAATCCCCTTTTTCGCACACGTACCGATCCCCGAAAAGTAGGTGAGCGGCACGGAAATGATGAGGGCGCAGGGGCAGGAAATGACGAGGAAGGTGAGCGCCGATTGCAACCAACGCATCCAGTCCTTAAAATACAAGCTCCCGTCGACGACGAGCCCGTTCAATAAGGGCGCGCAAACGGCGATGACGAGCGCCGAAATGCACACGACGGGGGTATAAATCCGCGCGAATTTGGTAATGAATTTCTCGGGCGCGGCTTTGCCCGCCGAGGCGTTCTCCACCATGTCCAAAATCTTGCTTACTGCGCTTTCCTGATAGAGGCGGATCGCCTTCATCTCGTACATGCCCCCTGCATTTATACAACCGGAGAGAATTTCCTCCCCCTTTTTGAAGGTGCGAAGTTCCGCTTCGCCCGTCAACGATTTGGTGTCGAGCGTCGCGCTTTCGCCGAGCAAAATCCCGTCCACGGGCACCTTCTCTCCCGCCTTGATCAGGAGGATATCTCCCACTTGCACCTCTTCGGGGCGCACGGTCTTTTGCTCGCCGTTCACGAGCAAAGTGGCGCTCTCGCTCTTGAGTTTCATGAGCTCGGTGACGGAATTTCTCGAAGAACCGACGGCAATCGACTGCAACAGTTCGCCGATCTGATAGAGGAGCATGACGAGCACGCTTTCGCTTACTTCTCCGATGGCAATCGCGCCGAGCGAGGCAACCGTCATGAGGAAGTTTTCGTCAAACACTCTGCCCTTCGAAATATTTTTCGCCGTAGAAATAAGCACGGGATATCCCACGGCGATATAGGCAATCGCAAAACAGAGGTAGCGAAAGACGGTCGCAACCGTGCCCGTTCCCAAGTGTTCGAACAAAATTCCCGCGATGAAAAACAGGGTGGAAATGCCGATCATGATCCATGCGCGAAGGTGGGATTTTGATTTCGTCTCGTACCTGCCCCCATCCAACACACGCACTTCCTCAAACGAGTTGGCTTTTTTGACGACTTTGGCGACTGCTTCTTCGCTCTCCGCGTCCAAGATGATCGTCTGGGAGACGTAATCCACCGAAACGGAGTTTACCCCCTTGATCTTTTGCAAATCGCATTGCAACGCCTCCGCGCAAACGGGGCAATCGAGATTTTCGAGGTGTAAGACCGTCGCACCCAAAGGCAGGTCTTCGAGCACTTTGACTTCCTCAAAACCGTTCGCGTACTCGATCACTTTGGAAAGCGCCGCGGCAGTTTCGTGCTCCACGGTAATTTTCTGATTGACGAAGGAGACCGAAACGTTGGTCACCCCCTCGATTTTGGCGAGTTCCTCTTCCAGCTCCGCCGCACACCCGGCGCAATCCAGCCCCGTAATTTTTAACGTCCTTTTCATTCGTCCACCTCACAATGCAGATGCGCAACACCCATATTGACGATTTCACGTACGTGCTCGTCCGCAATGGAATACTCCATATTTTTCCCCATCCGTCGCGCCTTGACGATGTCGTTGTCGCGAAGCAGACGGAGCTGATGACTGACGGAACTCGTACTGCCTCCACACACCTCCGTAAGGTGATACACGCACATTTCGCCGTTCATGAGCGCCGACACGATTTTCAACCGACCGGGATCGGACAACATCTGGAAAATCTTACAAATTTTCTCCAAGTCCGAATCCGGCAGCATTCCTTCCTTCGCGCGTTGCGCGGCAGCCTGATGCTCCTTCTCACGCTCACAAGAAATATTTCCCATATAAATTCTCCTTTATTAGGTCAACGATCCATTCGTTCACTTTTACACTTGAACAGTTGAACATTTGAATGATTATTCAATTGTATTATAGCACGAAAGAACTCGCTTGTCAACCGTTTTACGCAAAAAAAATGAAAGAATTATAAAAAAATACGGTGATTGAAGCGGATGGACCTTGGATATTTACGATTGCCTATGGAACGTTTTTCATAAAATTTATGGCTGTGTCACAGAGAACGGTTGATTTTAACCGAAATTTAATTTCGGCGATTTGACGAGAAAAATACAAGAAAGACAAGTGTTTTGTGAGGGCGCGTAAGCAGACGAGAATAATAGGAACCTGATTTTTCGCGGCAGATATAAGTGGGAGAATGAAAAAAAACATACTTCGTAATTCATTATGAAAAGGGCATACAAGCGCTGTTCTTCTCCTAAATTCTTATAAGGCTTTACAAATTTTTCAAAAAATCTCATTTTCGGTGAAAAATTACTTGATATTCTCAAAAAAATATGCTATACTATGTAAGCAATTTCAGGTACGCCCCTATTTTGCAACGACGTGAGAATATAAATCACGGCTCTATCGTTTTGTGAGTGATGCCCTCTCGTGGCTACACTCGGTTCAAACAAAAATACGGCTCTATCGTCTAGCGGTTAGGACGGCGCCCTCTCACGGCGCAAACTCGGGTTCGGAAAACGCTTGCGTTTTCTTTGAGCGTA
>JAGAJI010000073.1 GCA_017626135.1 Clostridia bacterium
CGGAAAAGCGGAGTGCGTCATGGAGCTGACCACGGGTCGTGTGCTTTACGAATCGCGCGGAGATTTGCGATTGCCCATGGCGAGTACGACGAAGATCGCTACGGCAGCTACCGTCTTACGGTTGTGCGAAGATTTGCAGGAACCTATCGTCATTCCAAGCGATGCCGCAGGTGTAGAGGGCTCTTCCGTGTATTTGAAAGTCGGGGATTGCTACACCGTGGAAGAGTTGCTTTACGGATTGATGCTCCGCTCGGGGAACGATTGTGCGACGGCGTTGGCGTTGCGGTTTGGCGGTTGCTTGGAAAATTTTTCCGCAAAGATGAACGAGACGGCGCAGATGGCAGGGGCTCTGCATACCCGTTTTTCCAACCCACATGGTTTACCTGCCGAAAATCATTACACGACGGCAAGGGATTTGAGCTATATCGCCCGTTACGCCATGAAAAATCCTACCTTTCGGGAGATCGTCGCGACGCAATACTACCCGCCGAGAAACTGGAAAAACAAGAACAAAATGCTCTATCATTACGACGGGGGGATCGGTGTGAAAACGGGGTATACGAAAGAGGCGGGCAGATGTCTCGTCACGGCGGCGACACGGAATGGAATGACATTGATTTGTACCGTTTTGAACTGTCCGCAGATGTACGAACGGTCGGCGAGCTTGCTCGACGACGCCTTCGACGCCTATCAAATGCAATGCTTACTAAAAGCGGGAACGGTATTGCCCGTGCAAAGCAGAGATGAAAAGCGAAGCGGCGTCGTGAAAGAGGACTACTATTATCCGCTATCAGACGGGGAAAACGCGCAGTTGGAAGTGAGAACGCGTTCGATTTCTTCAAAAAATAAAGAAATTGTCGGACAATTTGCAATCTATCTCTCAAAACGGTTGCTTTTTTCGGGAAATTTGTATAAACTATAAAGGTAAAAAGAAAGACAAAAGAAAAAGGAAACACTATGAGAATTAACAAATTTTTAGCGGACAAAGGCGTGGCGAGCAGACGTCGCGCGGACGAAATGATTCAGGCGTGCCGCGTGACCATCAACGGCGAGTTGGCGACCCTCGGCGCGAACGTGGAAGAGGGGGACGAAGTCGCTTTGGACGGGCGCGTGCTTTCCTTCGAGGAGAAAAAGCTCGAATATTATATCATGAATAAGCCCAAGGGGGTGGTTTGTACCGTTTCTGACGACCGCGGCAGAAAGACGGTCATGGATCTTCTTCCCGAAGGTGTCGGCAGAGTCTTTCCCGTGGGACGTCTGGACTACGCGACGGAGGGACTTTTGATTTTGACGAACGACGGGGATCTTTCCTTCCGCCTGACCCATCCGACGTCGGAAATCCCCAAGACGTATATGGCGAAAATCGAGGGGACGCTGACCGAAAAGGACTTGAATCCCATTCGTTCGGGCGTAGAGTTGGACGGGGTACTTACCAAAAAATGCAAAGCGCATATCGTGGAGACGAATAAGGCGTACACCAAGGTGCATATTACGATCACCGAGGGCAGAAACCGTCAGGTGCGCCGTATGTTCGAAAGCATCGGCAAGAACGTGCAACTGCTCAAAAGGGTGAGTATCGGCGATCTCAAACTCAAAGGCTTGGACAGAGGACAGCTCCGCCCCTTGACGGAACGGGAAGTTGCGTATTTACAAGGACTTTAAGAAACGAAAAACTCCTCAACCCAAACGGTTGAGGAGTCGTACTTTTTATGGAAATTAAGATCGGTAATTGCGCATTAAACCGATGACTTTGCCGAGGATACGAACTTCTCCGTCCTCGAAAATCATATCGGAGAGCGTTTCGTTCTCGGGGTGCAGAACGATTTGTCCGTTGCGGCGGTAGAAACGCTTGACGGTTGCCGAATCTTCGACGAGCGCCACGACGATTTCTCCGTTCTCCGCGCCTTCCTGACGGCGTACGACGATTTTATCGCCGTTCATAATGCCTGCGTCGATCATGGAAGTCCCTTGCACGCGCAGCATGAATAATTCTTCGCCTTTGAACTCGCTTGCGGGGAAGGTATAATAATCCTCGTAATTTTCATAGGCGAAAATGGGTTGACCGGCGGTAACCGTACCGATGAGGGGAATATTGACGCCCGAACTCTTCGCAAGCGTCACCGAACGCTTTTTGTTCGTGGACTTATTCAAAAAGCCTTTCTCTTGCAATTTCTGCAAATAGCTGTATACCGTAGCGGTGGATTTGATCTGACATTCCTGACCGATTTCACGCACGGAAGGCGTATAGCCGTTTTCTTCCGAAAACTTTCGTATATAGTCCATTACTTTAATCAATTTGTCTTCGCTGACCATAAGGCAAACCTCGCTTTTGGTTTCGTATATCCATTATAGCACATTTTTTTACAAAAAGCAAACAAATGTTCTAATAAAATACTTGATTTTTTTAAAAATTTTGCTATAATATAAATAAATAAGTATTTTGGAGGCGTTTTATGGAGAAAAAACTGGGACAGGAATGTGTATTATACGATCGGGAATGTACGGGTTGTTTGGAGTGTGAGACCTGCGATCTCGATCCCAACAAAGTTTGCGACAACTGCGGCAAATGTATTGAGTTTCACGACGTAGCGTCCATTAAGATTGATAAAATTTATACGGATCCCGACGAATATAAAGAAGATTAACAGTATTCTATGCGGACGCAGATTTGAGGAAAAGCATGATGGAATGGTTCAACGTTTTCGGACTGGGTTTTGTGATCGTGGTTTTAATACAGAATTGCTTATGATTGTTTCCGCGTTATTTGCGCCGAGTCATATTCTCATTTCCTATAAAAATGCTAAATCAGCCTGACTGACATTTTAATAATGCAAAGATAAACTAAGCGGTACAGATTTCTGTACCGCTTAGTTTATTGTATACTCTACGAATTTTTCCGAATATCGCGAAGGAATGACCGCGTCCACGAACTGTCCATCGTCCGTAAATTGCACGTTGCGCTCTTTCAGGAGGGGCTTTTTCGCGTTATAATCTTGGATTTTCGTATAGGGGATAAAGAGTTTGCAAAAGAGGAGGTCTTCGGCGCATTTTTCTAAAACGGCTTGTTTCAAGGCGGAAATCCCGATATTTTCCTTGGCGGAAATCGCAATGCTACCATAGGGCAATACGGAGAGGTCGGGGATATTTTCGCTCTTATTCATAACGAGTAGGTAGGGCGAAGAAAAATGCATTTCCTCCAACGTTTGCAAGGTAGTCCGCATCTGCATATCGTATTCGCCGCTTGCGTCGCAAACGATGAGTGCCAAATCGCAGTTCAAGGCGCTTTCCAGCGTGGATTTGAAGGCTTCGATCAGGTTATGGGGAAGGTCTTGCAAAAATCCGACCGTATCGACCAAAAGGAACTCCACGCCTTCGATTTCAAACTTTCTTGCCGTGGGATCGAGGGTGGCGAACAGTTCGTTCTTCACGTATACGTCCGCGCCCGTCAGCAAATTCATAAGCGTGGATTTGCCCGTATTCGTATACCCGACGAGGGCAATCGTTTTGACGGAATCCTTCTTGCGGCGCACCGTTTGTAAGCTACGCCTCTTTTCCGTTTCCTGCAATTTGCCTTCGAGGTATTTCAGCCGTCCGCGGATATACCGTCGGTCCGTTTCCAGCTTGGTTTCCCCGGGACCTCGCGTCCCGATGCCTCCGCCGAGACGCGAAAGCGCCTCGCCCTTGCCTTTTAGTCTTGGATAGATATATTTGAGCTGCGCAAGCTCCACTTGCAATTTCCCTTCGCTCGAACGGGCGTTTTTGGCGAAGATATCGAGAATGAGGGTGGTGCGGTCGATGACTTTGCGATTGTCGAGCGCCGCAGAGATATTCAAAGTCTGAGAAGGGGAGAGATCCCCGTTGAAAAGTACGGTAATCCCGTCCAGCCCGTCCAACCGTTCTTTAAGTTCGGCGAGTTTTCCCTGCCCCACGAAGGTGGCGGCGTTGATTTCCCGAACGTTTTGATACATCGTTCCCGCATACAGCGCGCCGGCGCTTTCGATCAAGGATACCGCCTCTTGCTGTAAAATCTTATATTTTTCGCTGTTTTCACGGGTGATGGGCTGTAAGATATAAATTTTTTCCAGAGTATCGTCAATCTTTTCGTACATAACTATTCTTCGGAATCCTCGTCTTTGCGCAGTTTCACGGCATTCGCGACTTTTCTGCGATTGTCGTCCGTGATGGCGGCGTAATGCTTTTTCGTGGTGTTCACGTCTCGGTGACCCAACACGTCGGCGACGATGTAGATGTCGCCCGTTTCGTTATACAATCGCGTGCCGTACGTGCTTCTCAGCTTGTGCGGAGTAATCTTTTTTAAAGGGGAGACGATTTGGCTGTATTTCTTGACGAGTATTTCTACCGTGCGCACGTTGATGCGCTTGTATTGCATGGAGAGAAAGAACGCCTTTTCGTCCTTGGGGATTTTCGGATCGTTGGACTTTTCCGCAATATACTCCTGCAAAGCGTATTTGACTTCGTCGGAAAAGTATAAAATGGCTCTGTTTCCGCCTTTTCGGGTCACGACAAAGGAATTTTCTTTGAAATCGAAGCTGTCGTTATCCAAGCCGATCAATTCGCTGATACGAATGCCTGTGCCGAGAAATAGGGTCAAAATCGCCGTATCGCGGATCTTCGTTTTGCTATGATATCCTGCGGCGTGGCGGGTGAGTCCGTCGCCCGACTCTGCCACATTGATGAGGTCGGAAACCTCTTCGGCGTCCAAACGGATAATCTCCTTGTCGTGCAATTTGGGCGTAGGAACTTTCGCCGAGTCGTCCTTATCCAACAAGCCCTTATTAAAGAAATACTTGAAAAGGGCACGCACGGCGGAAAGCTTTCTTGCCTTCGCGCGTTCGTCGCAGGACAAATGCTTGCCGTGAAAACGGTAGTGGGAGAGGTAACTCACGAACAATTCGATGTCGTAATGCGTGACTTGATTTAATTCGTTCAGCGTCAAATCCAACACGTCCAGATTGCGGAACTTTTTATGCACCAAAAAGTCGAAAAAGATGCGCAGATCGTAGGCGTACTTCAAACGGGTCTGCGGACTCGTACGCGATTCGATGCCGATAAAATAATCCTCGCAAAAAGAGGGGAGCTCCTCTAATAACTCCGCCGTCCTGTCAATATCGTGAATGTTACGCGTTGCATAATAATTATCTTTTTTCATATCTCTATTGTACTCCAAAAACCAAGGAATGTCAATAAAAATTTGGGATTTTCCGAAAAGTTGCGGCAAAAGATTTCGTAAAATAACCCCTTTTGGGAAATTTCGTTTTTTGAAAGTGGAAAAAGTTATCCACAGAAAACGGAAGTAGTGTAGATAACTTTTCAAATCCCTGAACTCCTTGAAAATAAAGGGATTGCGAGCTTTTTCAGAGGAAATGAACGAGGGGGGAAAGAAAAGTTCTGCACAGGGGAATTGTCTTAACTATTCGTAAAATGCAGCTTTTACGAAAAATTCAGCCCAACTTTTCATAAAGAAGGGCTGAATATCGTTGACAACTATTTTGACGATAATTTCCGCAAATTATTCGACGATTATTTTTTCGAAAATTCCGTACGAATATGGTTCGACGGTCAGTTGTTTTTTCAAAATTTTATTTGTAAAATAATCTTTGCATTTATTCGGCAGCGTCAAAAGTTGACGGGCGGAAGAATTGTTCACGTAGATATAAATTTCTTCGTTGGCTTTTTTGCGCTTATACAAAAGGAATCCGCCGTTTACTTCCAGTTCCTTGAATTCGCCGTCTTTGAAGACATTTTGGAATTCCTTACGCAATTTCCCGAGTTTGGAGTAGAAACGAATAAGCTCGTCGTTCTTATTTTTCCAGTCGAAACAAGTTCGGCAGAATGGATCGCGATGACCTTCCGTGCCGTTTTCGTCGCCATAATACAAGCAAGGTACGCCTGGCATAGTATATTGCAAAACAGCCGCCATTTTCAGCTTTTGAATGGCAATTTCCTTCTGCTCGGGTGTTAAATACGCATCTGAATAAGCTATTTCTTCCTTGTTGGAACAATGAATGCCACCTAATACGGTCAAAATTCGTACGGTGTCGTGCGTGCCCAAAATATTCATCAGGCAATCGATCGTCTGTTTGGGATAATGATTGACGAGCGCGCGCACGGTTTGCACGAGCGTTGCGGCGTTTTCCGTCTGAATATAGCGAATGATCGCGTCTTTCAAAGGATAATTCATGACGCTGTCAAGCTCGTGTCCTTGCAAATATTCCCGTCGTTCCGAGTAGGCGATTTTATCGGAGGCGTCTTCCCAGACTTCCCCGATGATGATGGCTTCGGGGTTGCTTTTTTTGACCGATTTACGCAGGCTTTTTAAGAAAAAGCTCGGCAATTCATCGGCAACGTCCAAGCGGTAGCCGCCGATTCCAAACCTCAACCATTTATTCAAAACACCGTCTTTTCCGAGAATAAACTCCTGATATTCCTTGGAAGATTTGTTGATTTCAGGCAGAATGTCGATTCCCCACCAACTGCGGTATTTATCGGGAAATTCGTCGAATTTGTACCACGAATGGTAAGGCGATTCCTGCGATTGATAGGCGCCAAGCTCGGGATAGTTCCCGTATTTGTTAAAATAGAGACTGTCATCACCCGTATGGTTGAAAACGCCGTCCAAAATGATACGGATTCCGTGTTCTTCCGCCGCTTGCACGAGCTCGGTAAAATCCTTTTCCGTACCCAAATACGGATCTAATTTCTTATAATCGCCCGTGTCGTAACGGTGGTTGGACGTCGCTTCAAAAATCGGATTCAAATAAATCGTGGTTACGCCAAGTTTGCGTAAATACGGCAGTTTGCTCTCAATCCCCTTAAAATTTCCGCCGAAAAAGTCGTTGTTCAGAATTTTTCCGTATTCGTTGGGACGGAAATATGGAAGCTCCCCCCATTCGCGTTCGACTCTTCCTTTTATGTGTGGCATAGTACCAACTTTGCAGAATCGGTCGGGAAAAATTTGATACATGACGCCGCCCTTGAACCAGTCCGGCGTTTTATAGTCCTTGGAATACACCGTCAGCAAAAAGCCCTGAATATCATGCATATCCTGCGTAATATACCCCATTTCCATGTCTCCGCAGGCGATATTCCCCTCCGTTTCCACGTAAAAGCTGTAATAATACAAGCCGATTTCGTGAATTCTCAAGGAAATGCTCCAACCGAAGTCCGTTTGGGTCATGAGATAGAATTCAGGTGTTTCCCCGTCGTGGTTTAAGCGCAAAAAGGCGTTCTTATCAGGCGACTTGCACGCACTTTGGGCGGGAGTTTCGCTTTTGAAGTACGTTTTGTTCTCCCCCCACGGCGTGATCGTGCGATCCTTTTTCAGAAGAAAAATATTCAGTTGTAATAAATCCCCTTCTCGAACGGCGCCAACGACGTTTTTACAGGCTTTGTCCAAAGGATTGAAATAGATTGAAATTGACATAAAATGCGTTCCCTATCAAAAAGCTGTAATAAAAATTACAGCTTTTTGGGATATAGTTATTATTTTTGTAAGATTATAAGCGCGTTTTCTTTGAAAACGTTTAAGATTAGTCGCGAACGGGTTTCAAGTTCCAGATATTATCTGCGTACTCGCGAATGCTTCTGTCTGCCGAGAAGTACCCTGCTGCCGCGATGTTGCGCAAGGATTTCTGGTTCCACGTACGCTTATCCGTTGCGTACAGTTTGGAAAGTTCCTGCTGCGTAACGACGTAGGACTGATAATCCGCCATACACATATAAGGATCTGCGATGGGCGAACCGGTCAAAAGGTAGTTTGCGATATCCGCGAAGGATTCGCCGTTGAAACCGACGATGAGCGCTTCCACCACTCTGCGGAGCATGGGCTCGTTGTTGTAATAAACGCTTGCAGAGTAACCGTTTCTCCAGATTTCGGAAACTTCGTCCGCTTTCAGACCGAAGATATAGATGTTGTCTTTGCCGACGTGTTCGCACATTTCGACGTTTGCGCCGTCCAACGTACCGATGGTCAACGCGCCGTTGATCATGAACTTCATGTTGCCCGTACCGCTCGCTTCCTTACCTGCAAGCGAGATCTGTTCGGAAATTTCCGATGCAGGCATCAGGTATTCGGACATCGTGACGTTGTAGTCTTCCATATATACGACGTTGAGTTTTTCGGCAATCTTGGGATTTTTACGGATGTCTTCGGCAAGGAAACAGATCAATTTGATGATTTTCTTTGCCATATAGTACCCTGCCGCCGCTTTCGCCGCAAAGATATACGTCTTAGGTTGCATCGGGGTATCGGGATTTTCCTTCAAAATCAGATAGTCGTTGATAATATGAAGTACGTTCAGAAGCTGGCGCTTGTATTCGTGCAAACGCTTTGCCTGCACGTCGAACAAGGTGTTAGGATCGATGATCACTCCCTGCTTCTTTCTTGCAAAGTCGGCAAACTGCTGTTTCTTGATCATTTTGATTTCATTCAAACGTTGCAATACGCTTTGATCGTTTTCAAACTTCTTGAACCCTGCAAGTTTAGAGGCATCCTTTGCGTATCCTTCGCCGATGCAATCGTTCAGAAGTTCGCAAAGTTCGGGGTTGGACTGATTCAGCCAACGTCTGTGCGCGATCCCGTTGGTCACGTTCGTGAATTTTTCCGGGGTATACTCGTAGAAATCTTTGAAGATGCTCTCTTTGATGATATCGCTGTGCAAGGTGGAAACGCCGTTTACGTGATGGGAGCCGTATACGGAAAGGTTTGCCATCTTCACGGTGTTATAGGACATGATCGCCATACGGGAAATTTTGTCCCATTGACCGGGGAAACGATTCCACAAATCTTCGCAGAAACGACGATTGATTTCCTTCAAGATGCTGTAAATACGAGGCAATCTTCTGGCGATCAGATCTTCCGACCACGTTTCCAAAGCCTCCGCCAACACGGTGTGGTTGGTGTACGCGCATACGGACTTCGTGATATTCCACGCCTCGTCCCAGTTCATACCGTTTTCGTCGACCAAAAGACGCATGAGTTCGGGAATCGCCAAAGCGGGATGAGTATCGTTGAGGTGGATCGCCGCCATCTTGGGCAACAGTTTCAAGGAGCCGTATCTTCTCTTATGGTCAGCCAAGATATTCTGCAACGATGCGGAAACGAGGAAGTACTGCTGTTTCAAACGTAAGGATTTCCCTTCCAAATGATTGTCGGCAGGATAGAGAACTTTGGAAATAAGTTCCGCTTCGTTGTCGTCCTTCATAACGGAGTCGTAATCCCCTTGCGAGAAGAGTTTCATATCGAAATTCTGTACGCTTCTCGCCTTCCACAAACGGAGCACGGAGACTGCCTGACTGTCGTAACCCGACACCATCATATCGTAGGCAACCGCCTGGATTTCTTTCGCGTCGTGGTACACGGTTTTCATGCCGTGTTCCGTCCACTTTTCTTCGACGTAACCATTGAATTTTACGGTGAAAATCTTATCGCTTCTCTGCGTGAGCCATACTTCACCGCCGGGGAGCCAAACGTCGGGCAATTCCGTCTGCCAACCTTCTACGATCTTCTGCTTGAACAGACCGTAGTCGTAACGAATGGAGAAGCCCATGGCAGGATAGTCCTGCGTAGCGAGACCGTCCATGAAGCAAGCCGCCAAACGACCGAGACCGCCGTTCCCAAGCCCTGCGTCGGGTTCCAACTCGTACAGGTCTTCCAAGGTTACATCGTAATCTTTCAGTGCTTCCGCGTAGACGTCTTTCAGTCCGAGATTGTAGATGCTGTTTTTCAAGGAACGCCCCATGAGGAATTCCATGCAGAGGTAATACACCCTCTTCGCCTTTTTGGCTTTGGTCTTCAAGTGGAATGCCTGACGCTTTTCCAACATGATGTCGCGCACACTCATAACGACGGCTTTATAGAGCTGGTCTTTCCGCGCTTCCGTGGGAGCTACCCCGAAATAGCGCGAAAGCTTGCCGTTGATCAGCTCTTTGGCTTCTTTCTTCGTGAATTGTTCTTTTTTCATAATTATACTCCTAAATTTTTATCTATCGTAAATAGGCGAGTTTTTATCAAAACGCCTTTAACGTATCGTTATAAAGTTTCTTGTATTCGTCTGCAGAATGTGCCCAAGAGAAGTCGGTCGTTGCAACCTTCTTCATCAATGCTTCCCATTCTTCTTTATTTTTATACAAGTTCATCGCTTCGTGCAACACGTACAGCATATCGTAGGGATTGCAGGACGCGAAGGTGAATCCGTTGCCGCCTGCGCCGTAAGGCTTGATGCTGTCGTACAGACCACCCGTTTCTCTTACGACGGGAACGGTCGCATAGCGCGAGGCGATCATCTGCGACAAACCGCAGGGTTCGCTAACGGAAGGCATCAGGAAAATGTCTGCGCCCGAATAGATCTTTCTCGACAAATCGCCGTTGAACGCGATGTTGATGGAGGCTTTCCCCTCGTATCTTCTGCCGATTTCACGGAAGTAGTTTTCATATCCGTAATCCCCCGTGCCGAGAAGTACGAATTGCACGTCTTCATGAAGAATATCTTCCGCTACCGTCTTGACGAGCTCCAGCCCCTTATGGGAAACGAGACGGGAAATCATGGCGATGACGGGAACGTCTTTTACGGGAAGTCGCAACATCTTCTGCAATTCCGTCTTACATATCTTCTTGTTGGAAAGGTCCTCTGCGCTGAACTGCGCGAACAACGCTTTGTCGGTCGCGGGATCGTAGGAATCCACGTCGATGCCGTTCAGAATCCCCGTCAGCTTATTTGCGTTTTTGCAGATGATATCCTGCAAGCCGTACGCGTACTGCGCCGTCTTGATTTCGTTTGCGTAGGTAGGACTTACCGTCGAGAATCTCTCCGAGCATTCAATCGCCGCTTTCATGAGGTTGATGCAACCGTGATATTCCAAAAGCCCCGTATAGTATTTATCGATACCGAAAAGATCTTCGATGATATCGAGGGAATATTTTCCCTGATATTCAATATTATGAATGGTAAACAGCGCGCGGATACTGCGATATTCGGGACGATGGATATAGATGGTTTTCAGATAGATCGCCGAGAGCGCCGCCTGCCAGTCGTGACAATGCAAAATATCGGGATAGAAATCGATAAAAGGCATGATTTCCAGAACGCTGCGCGAGAAGAACGCAAAGCGCTCGCCGTCGTCGAAATAGCCGTAGCAATTCGGGCGTTTGAAATACTGTTCGTTGTCGATAAAGTAGAAGGTAACGCCGCTTTCTACACAACTGAACACGCCGCAATACTGACTGCGCCATGCAACGGGAACGTAAATGTTACCAAGATAGGACATTCTTCTTCTGAAATCGGGCTTAATATCCGCATACAAAGGCAATACCACGCGGATATCGTAGGTAGGATCCTCCGCCAAAGCTTTGGGTAAAGAGCCGATTACGTCGGCAAGTCCGCCCGTTGCGATGAAAGGCCGAGCTTCCGACGCGACGAACAGAATTTTCTTCTTTGCGCTTACGGAAGGTTCTTGTTCTGCGATTTTTTGAGGAAAAGCGACGTTTTCCGTTTCTTCGATCACCACTCTTTTAATCTTTGTCGAACGCTTCGCCTTCTCAGTAGAATTCGTTTTTTCTTTGGTTATGACATTTTCTTTGATCGTTTTTTCACGTGCCATAAAATATTGCTCCTTACTTTTCAAATCGATGATATATTTTCAAAATTGCTATACCGAACGCAAGACCTATGTTTGTCATAAGCCTTGCGTTTCGGCGTTTCATTAAAGTCGCGTACCCTTTTGGATGAAGAACGGCAACGTACTGCATCCGCTAAGTTGTTTGGTATCGCTAATGACGACGTTCTTGTCGGTGATGACGCAATTCAGCGAAGTATTTGCGCCGATGATGTTATCCTGCATGATGATGGAATTGCGTACGACGGCGCCCTTTTCCACCTTAACGCCGCGGAAGAGAATGGAATTTTCCACCACGCCGTAGATTTCGCAGCCGTCGGAGATCAAGGAATTTTTCACGGTCGCTTCCTTGCCGTACTTGGAAGGCGCGCTATCGCGTACTTTGGTATAGATATCGCGATTGCCGAAAAGCTCGTCACGCACGTTCTTGTCCAACAGTTCCATATTGTGTTTGTAATAAGCGGACATGGAATCGATGCCTGCGTAATAGCCCTTGAAATCGTAACGGTATACTTTCAGGCTCTTGACCTGTTTTGCCAGTAGATCGGCTTCAAAACTCGTGTAGCCGTGGGATACGAAATCTTCTACCATATTCAACAGGAATTGACGGTTAAAGACGTAGTAGTTGATGAAGATATCCGCTTTCGTGCCCTTGGGTACGGTGGGTGTAAGTTTGACGCCCGTAATGCGTCCGTCTTCCTGTGCGTCCACAAGCATGAAGTCCGCGCGGTTGCCTACCGTTCCGTAATGGGTAACCAAGGTAATATCCGCATTCTTGCTTTCATGATATTCGAGGACGTCTGCAATATCGAGTCTCGCCACGCCGTCGCAGTCGGCAAGGACGATGTATTTTTCGTTGCGGCGGCTCAAAAAGCCGGTCAACGAAGAGAGTGCTTCCAGACGGGTGGTATAAAGTTTGTCGTTCTTTTCGGAGAAGGGAGGCAAAAGGATAAGCCCACCGTCCTTTCTCGCAAGATCCCAGTCTTTACCGCTGCCGATATGGTCAATCAGGGAGCGATAGTTATTCGTCGTCATAAGCCCCACCGTCGTGATCCCGGAATTTACCATGTTCGACAAGGTGAAGTCGATGATGCGGTATCTGCCGCCGTAGGGAATGGAAGCCATCGTTCTGAAACGAACGAGTTCAGGTACGTTTTCTTCATGCAAATTTGTGAAAATTAAACCGAGCGCGTTATTAGCCATTTCTATTCCCTCCTTACGCCAAAATATCTTTTTCGTGTTTCTGACCTTCGCTTACGGTAACGCCGTCTGCGACGGTGATGCCTCTGCCGAGAACCACGATTTCCGCTTTCGGATCGATGTCGACGCCTACGACTGCGTTCTTGCCTACCGTTACGTTTTCGTCAATGATCGAATAGGAGACGGTTGCGCCCGCTTTGATTACGCTGTTTGCGAGAATCACGGCGTCCTTGACGACGGCGCCCTTCTCGACGACTACGTTGCTTGCAAGCACGGAATTTTCTACCGTACCGTAAATTTCACAGCCGAGCGCGATCATGGAATTTTTCACAACGCCTTCCTCGCCGATATGTTCAGGGGGCGCCAAGGGGTTTCTCGAATGGATCTTCCAGGATTTATCCCCCACGTCGAATTCGGGACGTTCGCCGAGCAGATCCATGTTCGCCTGCCACAAAGAAGAGACCGTACCAACGTCCTTCCAGTACCCTTCGAATTCGTAAGAACACATCTTCTCGCCCGCGTTGAGCATGGCGGGCAATACGTCCTTCCCGAAGTCCTTGGAAGAGTTGGGGTTCGCTTCGTCCTCTTCGAGGTATTTGAAGAGTTTTTCCGCTTTGAAGATATAGATACCCATGGAAGCGAGCGTGCTCTTGGGTACTTTGGGTTTTTCTTCGAACTGGTAGATGGTGCCGTCGGGGTTGGTGTTCAAAATACCGAATCTCGACGCTTCGCTCAAGGGAACGTTGATCGCAGCGATCGTGCAGTCTGCGTTGGAGGCCTTATGCGCTTCGAGCATTGCCGCATAGTCCATCTTGTAAATATGGTCGCCGGAAAGGATAAGCACGTATTCGGGATTATACATTTTCATGAAATGCATATTCTGATAAATTGCATTTGCCGTGCCTTCATACCACGACGAACGGGTCTTTGCCTGATAAGGCGAAAGAATATGTACGCCGCCGTACGTTCTGTCGAGATCCCAAGGCTGTCCGTTTCCAATGTATTCGTTGAGGATAAGCGGTTGATACTGCGTCAAAACGCCGACGGTATCGATGCCCGAGTTGATGCAGTTAGACAACGGGAAATCGATGATACGATATTTTGCCCCGAACGCCACCGCAGGTTTCGCAATGTTCGTGGTTAAAGCGTACAATCTACTACCTTGTCCGCCTGCCAAAAGCATCGCAACGCATTCTTTTCTTCTTTGCATAGAGAGTGCCCCCTTGATCAATGATTATTTTTATAATTACGTCGATTTACCTGAAAAGTCCAAGAAAGGTAATCGCCTTGGAATTTCCCGCTTAGCTTCAACGTATTTTAACGGATTTTATCCCCCACGGCTCCCATTCTTTTCATAGAAAACGCGCCGCAAGAGTTTTGCCCTTTGGCGGTTCCCTTCGTTTTCTACGATAGTATGGAATACTTAAATTTGCCGTACATTATTATACTACATATTTATAAGAATTTCAAGGGTTTTTTGAAAAAAATTTTGAACTTTTTTCAATTTTATTGAATTCAAAGATTTTGTTCAGTTATTTTACGATTTATTTATAAAAAATCGAGTGAACTCTTACGTATTACGTCACACATAATTATTATGCTTCGCGTGGCAATATACCTATTTCAGGCATAGTATATACGTTCTAAATGCATATCCCCTACTTTTTATGAGAAATAGTACTTTGTCTGAAAAATCCCCTCGATTTCATTCGAGGGAAGGTCAACAAATTCAACTATTTAATATGTTTCACAAAAAATGTTTCATGATAATGAAAGCGATTGTATAAATTTCATCAATTTTCGCGACAGCGCTTCGACGGTGCCGTCGTTATGAATGACGTGGGCGTTACAGTTTTTTATTCGTTTCTGCCCTTCTTCGGAGCGGTAGTCGAATTGCGTTTGAATACGGCTTTTTACTGCGTTGGCGTCTACGTGATCGCGCTCCTGAACGGCTTGCACACGCTCGGACAACTCCCGTTCGATAACGAGAATGCAGTCAAATTCCCCTTCGAAATTCCCTTCGAATAATAAGGGAACTTCCGCAAAAACCAAATTGCTGTCGCAAACGTCCATTTCTTTTCTCAATGTTTCCATGACCAACGGATGCGCCAACCCGTTCAACGTCCGCCTTTTCCCTTCGTCGTGAAACACGATCTCCGCGAGCTTCGCCCGATCGATTTCTCCGTTCGTAACGACTGTGGGGAAATACGATTCTATTTTTTTGATATACTCGGGGGAACGAAGGACGTCCTTATAAATCTCGTCGCAGGAAAACACGGGGTAACCCATCTCCCGTAGCAACTTTCCCGCCATAGATTTCCCGCTACCGATTCCGCCTGTAATCGCTATTCTCTTCTTCATAAGCTTTCCCTTTGGTAAACGTTTTTTGATTGTTTCACGCAAATAGTTTCATGAACCGTATCGGGAAACAAAATGCGTGAAACATAAATTATTTCGTTTCGTACCAGTTTTTACCAACGCCGACTTCTACGGTCAGAGGCACTTTTACCTGTACGGCGTTTTCCATTTCCGATTGTAAAATTTCCCGTACCTCTTCCACTTCATTTTCGGGACAGTCGATCACAAGTTCGTCGTGTACTTGCAAAACGAGTTTGGCTTGATACTTTCCTTCCTTCAGACGTTTGTGCACGCCGATCATGGCGATTTTGATGATGTCTGCACTCGAACCCTGCAAAGGCATATTCATCGCTGCGCGTTCGCCGAAAGAACGGACGTTGAAATTCGAAGATTTGAGCTCGTTGATGACTCTGCGGCGCCCAAGCAAGGTGGTGACGTACCCGTCCCGTATTGCGTTTTCGACGTTTTGATTCATATAATTTTTCACGTCGGAGTAGGATTCGAAGTACCGATTGATATATTCCTGCGCTTTTCTGGTGGGAATATTCAAGTCCTTCCCAAGCCCGAAGGCGCTGATGCCGTAAATGATCCCGAAGTTGACTGCCTTTGCGTTGCGACGCATTTCCGAGGTAACTTTTTCAAGCGGCACCTCAAAGACTTGTGAAGCCGTGATGGCGTGAATGTCCTTGCCTTCGCAATAGGCTTGTACGAGCTCTTTGCAACCCGAGAAATGTGCAAGCAGACGCAGCTCGATCTGAGAATAGTCGGCATCGATGAGCACATTTCCTTCGCGTGCCGTAAACAATTTACGCAGTTCCCTGCCCTCTTCCGTACGAATGGGGATATTTTGCAGGTTGGGGTTGGCGCTGGAAAGTCGTCCCGTCTGCGTGTTGCTTTGGTTGTAGGTCGTGTGTACCTTGCCGTTTTGAATCAACGGCTTAAATCCTTCGATATAAGTGGAAACAATTTTCTGTATCTTACGATAGCGCAAAATCAGACGTATGATTTCATGATCGTCCGCGTATTTTTCGAGTTCTTCCGCCGTGGTTTTATAACTCTTCGTCTCCTTTGTCTTCTTTGCGCCTGCGCCGATTTTCAGCTTTTCAAACAGAATTTTTCCAAGCTGTTGGGTGGAGTTGACGTTGAATCGTTCCCCGGCGGCGAGGTATATTCTTTCCGTGAGCTCTTCGAGCTCCGCATTGTATTTCTGGGAGAGTGCTTGCAACGTATTGCCGTCCACGCAAACCCCTTCGCGCTCCATATCGTACAGCACGCGCACCAGCGGCAATTCCACGTCCGTATAGAGCGTTCGCTCCTTGTCGCTTAAACGATTTTTGTAATATTGATAGAGTCGGTACGTGCCGTACGCCTTGTTCTTTTCGGGGAGAGAGAAGTAATTTAAGCAAAAATCCAACCCATCCACGTTGCTCAAACCGTCGGAAAGACATTTCAAAATCCCCACGTCCTCGTACGGAGCCGTGAACTCCAAATCGAGGTAACGCAGCTGATGCATAAGCTCCTTCGCATTGTAGGAAACGACCTTGCGCTTTCCCTCGAAAATCGCTTGCAGGAGGGACGTTAACTCGTAATCGTAAAATCCGACGTCCAAAAGTCCTGCTTTGACGGGCAGGAAGTATTCGTTTGTTGCGTTTTCTTCGGGTAGGAAC
>JAGAJI010000003.1 GCA_017626135.1 Clostridia bacterium
AGTTGATTTTCGCCTTATTTTCCCATTCTAACCAAGGAAATCACGACTTTTTCGCCGTTGACGTCCACTTCTTTGGTGATATCGGCGTCCGCGCAGCTCCCTTCGGTAACGGAAACAGCCAAGACGTCTTCTTTGAACGCCGCCATGGCGAGCGTTTCTTTCACCTTCCCTTCCGCTATATAATAAATGGCGATACGGTCGGTGATCCGGAAGTCCGCCTCCTTTCTCATCGCCTGCACCTTGGAAACGAGTTCTCTCTCCACCCCTTCCATGATGAGTTCTTCGGTCAGCGTCGTATTGAGCGCAACGGTGACGCCGTTATCGCTGGCGGAAATGAAGCCCGTCTTGCTTTCGGTGAAGATCTGCAGATCCTCTTCCTTCAACACGACTTCGCTATCCTGTGCAAGGGTATATTCCCCACCGCCGCGAACAGCCTCCACGACCTCCTTCGCCGCCTTCGCGTCACAGCTTTCCAAAAAGTTCTTGATCATGCCGAGCTTCTTGCCGTACTTGGGCCCGATGGTTTTGAGTTGCGGTTTGAGTTTATAGGAAATAAATTCGGTTGCGTCTTCCGCAGATTTATACGACTTCACGTTGAGCTCGTCGAGTGCGATTGCTTTCAAGCCCTCGTTAAGTTCCCCCGTTCTCGCCGTGATGACGTACATCTCCGACAGCGGCTGACGGTTTTTCACGTTGCCCGTGTTACGAGCCGCTCTGCCGAGGTTGACGATATCGAGTACGGTATCCATGCCCCTTTCGAGTTCCTCGTCCACCATCGAAGGATCGTATACGGGGAATTCGCAAAGGTGAACGGACTTCGGCGCATCCTTGAAGAAGTTGGGCACGAGGTTGAGATACATCTGTTCCGCGATGAAAGGCGTGTAGGGCGCGGTGATTTTCGCAAAGGTCACGAGCACGTGCCAAAGGGTCGTATACGCCGCCGCCTTGTCCTCCGTCATTTCGCTTCCCCAGTATCTGTCTCTGCCGCGACGGACGTACCAGTTGGACAGGATATCCGAGAAATCCTGCAAAGCACGTGCGCTGTCCGTGATGTTGTAGGCTTCCAAATTCTTGTCTACAAAGTCCACGAGGGTGTTGAGCTTGGAGAGAATCCACTTATCCATGAGGGAAAGCTTGCATTTCTTCAAGTCGTAATCGGCAGGGTTATAGTTGTCGACGTCTGCGTACAGGCAGAAGAAAGCGTAGGTATTCCAAAGGGTACCCATGTACTTTCTCTGCGCCTCGCTGACCGCCTCGGGATAGAAACGGGAAGGGATCCAGGGCGCGGACGAGGTGTAGAAATACCAACGCACGGCGTCTGCCCCCTGCTTGTCGAGAACGGAGAAGGGATCGACGACGTTGCCCTTGTGCTTGGACATCTTGATGCCGTTCTTGTCGTTGACGTGACCCAAGACAATGCAGTTTCTAAAAGGCGCCTTGTCAAAGAGAATGGTCGAAATGACGAGCAAGGTATAGAACCAACCGCGCGTCTGATCCACGGCTTCGGAAATGAAGTTTGCCGGGAAAGTCTGGTCGAAGAGCTCCTTGTTCTCGAACGGGTAGTGATACTGCGCGAAGGGCATGGAACCGGAGTCGAACCAACAGTCGATGACTTCGGGGGTACGGCGCATCTTGCCGCCGCACTTGCCGCACTTGCAGGTGAGGTCGTCCAAGTAAGGGCGATGCAATTCGATATCCTTGGGCGCGCCGCATTTTTCCACGAGTTCTTCGCGGGAGCCGATGACGTCGATTTCTCCGCAATCCTCGCATACCCAGACGGGCAAAGGAGTCCCCCAGTATCTGTCACGGGACAAGCCCCAGTCGATAACGTTTTCGAGGAAGTTACCCATGCGCCCTTCCTTGATGGTGTCGGGCATCCAGTTGACGGAACGGTTCGCTGCAATCAGTCTGTCCTTCACCGCCGTAACTTTGATGAACCAGCTCGATCTTGCGTAATAGATGAGCGGCGTATCGCAACGCCAGCAGAAGGGATAACTATGCGTGATTTCCATCGTCTTTAAGAGCAAGCCGCGCGCTTTGAGATCCTTGATGACCATAGGATCCGCCGCCTGCGCGCCGACGCCCGTGAGCTCGCCGCAACCCGTGGGGAACTTGCCGTTCTCGTCGATGAGCTGCACAACGGGCAAATCGTATTTTTTGCCCACTTTATAGTCGTCTTCCCCGAAGGCAGGCGCGATGTGTACGACGCCCGTACCGTCGGACAGGGTGACGTAATTGTCGCAAGTCACGTAATGGGATTTTTCACGATACCCAAATTTCTCCTTCCCGTAAGGATACAAGGGTTCGTATTCGGTATATTCGAATTCCGTACCCTTCTTCGTCGAAAGAACGGTATACCCCTCTTCGCCGAGCACGCTCTTTAAGAGCCCTTCCGCAAGAATATACGTCTCGCCGCTTTCTTCCATTCTAACGGTGACGTAGTCGAAGGCGGGGTTCATACAAAGCGCCACGTTGGAAGGCAACGTCCACGGCGTCGTCGTCCAAGCGAGAATATAGGTATTCTCCGCATTCTTGACTTTGAACTTGACGAACGCCGTCACCTGCTTGACATCTTTATAGCCCTGCGCCACCTCGTGCGAGGAGAGTGCCGTCCCGCAACGGGGGCAATACGGCACGATTTTGTGTCCCTTATACAAAAGTCCCTTTTTGTGGATTTCTTTGAGCGCCCACCATTCCGATTCGATATAGTCGTCGTGATAGGTAACGTAAGGGTTGTCCATGTCGCACCAGTAGCCGACTCTATCGGACATTTCCTTCCATTCGCTCGTGTATTTGAATACGGACTTCTTACATTCCTTGATGAAGGGCTCGATGCCGTAATTTTCAATCTCGGTCTTGTTCTCCATGCCGAGTTTCTTTTCCACTTCGAGTTCGACGGGGAGCCCGTGGGTATCCCAACCCGCTTTTCTCAAAACGTGTTTCCCTTTCATGGTCTGATAGCGAGGCACAATGTCCTTCATGACGCGGGTGAGAATGTGCCCGATATGGGGTTTCCCGTTCGCCGTAGGGGGGCCGTCGTAGAAGGAAAATTCTTCTTTGCCTTCCGTCGCCTTCATGCTCTGTTCGAAAATCTTGTTTTCGTTCCAGTAGTTCACGATTTCTTTTTCTCTCTCTACAAAGTTCAAAGAGGTATCCACTTTCTTATACGTAGACATGATTTTTTATCTCCCGTTTTTTATTCTTCAAGATTTGCGTTTCGCTATGGGGCTTGCCCTTGCCGTAAAAAAAGAGCCCCTGCGTTTTGGAAAAAACACAAAGGCTTTTTATCACCACCAAAACGAACCATCATTCGTTGCACCTGATCACGGAATGCAAACCCGTACCCGATTACTTTCTCCCCTATATAATATATATTGTAGGAAGAGTTCCTCGAATCAGCTCGTAAGGTGATACCGTTCGCGCGCTCCTTCTCCCTCTCAGCAATACGGGATTTCTCTGTGCGAAGCTCTCGCGAAAGACGCGTCCTTACTCAAACGCCTTTCTTAGTTTTATTTATTATAACTTATTTTTTACCGTTTGTAAAGTAAATTCCCGCACTTAAGCAGACAAAAACAATACAAACCTGATTTTTCGAGCAGATTTTGACAAAGCGGAAAATGCCGAAAAGGCACCCCTTGCGGCAGGTTCATATTATTCTCGTCTGCTTAACCGAAAATTCCCTTTCGCTTTTCAATCGATACGACTTCCATGCCCGAGCCTTCGAATACCGCTTTGAGCATATCGTCCGTCACGTTCTCGGCAACGTCTACGAACACGATATTCCTTTTATAGCTCGCCTTCGCCGCGCGCACGCCGTCGAGCAAGGCAAGCTTGACCGCCATTTGATCGGCGCAACGCTGACAGCACAGGTCGTTGACGATAATCGTCTTTTTCATGGAGAATTACGGGGTAACGCGGTTGATGTCGCGAGGGAACATAGTCGCTTCGCGGACGTTCTTTGCGCCGAGCAGGTGCATCGTCAGACGTTCCAGACCAAGTCCGAGACCGCCGTGAGGGGGCGCACCGTATTTATGCAGCATGAGGTAGGTGGCAAATTCCTCGGGGTTCATGCCGAGTTTCTCCATCTTTTCCACCTGCTGTTTGTAGTCGTGCACACGCTGACCGCCCGACGTGATTTCCAACCCCCTGAACAAGAGGTCGAAAGACAGGGTGTATTCGGGATCTTCGGGGTCGTCCATCGTATAGAAAGGACGCTTTTTGGAAGGATAGTGGGTGATGAAAATGAAGTCGGAATTGAACTGCTTTTTCGCGTACTTGCCCAAAATCTGTTCCTCTTCGGGATCGAAGTCCTTCATGTCCGTGGGCTGATACTTGAACTTCTTCATGATGATTTCTTTCGCTTCCATGAATTTGAGCACGGGCACTTCCTTGATTTCGGGAATCTCGACGTGGAGAAGTTCCACTTCGTTTGCGTACTCCGTCTTCAAAAGGTTCATGATATATTTGAGCACGCCCACTTCCATATTCATAATGTCTTCGAAGCTTTCAATGAAACCCATTTCGAAGTCCATGGAAATGTATTCGTTCAAATGGCGGCTGGTGTCGTGATGTTCCGCACGGAATACGGGCGCAATTTCAAACACTCTCTCGTACACGGCAACGAGTGCCTGCTTGTAGAGCTGCGGAGACTGCGCAAGATATACCTGCTTGCCGAAGTAGTCGAGCTTAAATACGTTCGTGCCCCCTTCTGCCCCTGCAAAGTTGATTTTCGGGGAGTGGATTTCGGTGAAGCCCTGCTGACTCAGATATTCGCGGAAGCCGCGCTGGATCCCTTCCTGCAATTTGAAAATCGCGCGTTCCTTGGGGTTACGCAAGGTAACGGGACGGTAGTCAAGTTTGGTGGAAAGGTCGCAATTTACCTGCTTCTTCGTGATGACGACGGGGGGAATTTCCGCGGGGTGAGACAACAGCTCGATGTTGTGGATCTGCACTTCATAACGCTTGGAGCCGTCCTTCGTTTCGCCTGCAACCACTTTGCCCGTGATCTTCGCCGCACATTCTTCCTTGACGTCCTCGGTGATTCTGTAATCGGAAAAACTTTCCGCATATACGCATTGAATGGTTTCGCGCGCCGTGCGCAAAATGACGAATGCGAAATCGGACATCATACGAATGTTGTGAATGGTGCCCTGAATGGTAACGATCTGATTTTCGTATTTCTCAAAATCGGAATACGCTACGGTAGTCTTTTTTTCTTCGCCTGTAATAAACATAGGTTACCTCGTCTCTTTTTCATATTTTTTTACTTTTCTATTTTAATCCGCTTGACAAAAAAAAGCAAGTCATTTATAGTATTATTATAAAAATTTTCTAAAAAAAAGGAGGGCAAAAAATGCGAATCCTCGCCATCAACGACGTTTCGTGTGTCGGAAGATGCTCTTTGACCGTCAGTTTGCCCATTATTTCCGCTTGCGGCGTAGAGTGCAACGTCCTGCCCACCGCTTTGCTTTCCACCCACACGGGCGGTTTCGACGGCTACACCTTTCGCGACCTGACCGGGGATATCCCCTCTATCCTCGCCCATTGGAAAGCGCTCGGGCTCAAATTCGACTGCATTTACAGCGGATACTTGGGAAGCGTCGAGCAGATTGAACTCGTGTCCCGTATTCAAGAGGCGTTTTTAACCGAAGGCGGGATTTTCGTCGTCGATCCCGTCATGGGCGACAACGGGAATTTGTATCGCGGTTTCACCGAAGAATACGTGGAGAAAATGCGTGGACTTTGCAAACGGGCAGACTTCATTCTGCCGAATATGACGGAGGCGTGCTATTTGTCCGAGCTTCCCTATCCCCTCACCACGGAGACGGCAAAAGAGGCTTTGCAAAGACTTGGTGCGCTTTGCCCTTCCCCCATTCTCACGGGCGTGACCGAGAAAAAGAATATCTACGTCTATTTCACGGACGGCGGAGAAATCCATTCCGTCGCGCACGAAAACGTGGAGGGATTTTTCTGCGGCGCGGGCGACGTGTTCGCCTCGGCGTTCGTCGGGTGCCTTGCACGGGGCAAAAACCTTTCTGAAAGCGTACGCCTTGCGTCCGATTTCGTGACTGCCGCCATTCGCCGCTCGGCAATGGAAGTTCCCGAAAAGAAGTTCGGGCTCAACTTCGAGGCGGAAATTTTTCCCTTCTTGAAAAATTTGAACAGTTGAAATTTTCACGCTCAATCCGTTGACAAACGAGCTCCCGCGCGGTATAATAGTATTACAATCTGCGGTGTACGGAGTTCGGTATAAAACGGGATCCACGTTATTAATTCGGGAGCTCGTCATTCGTGGCGATAGGCAAGGTCTGTATTTATACGGAAAGACTGATGCGTCAAGATGGGGCACCCACCTGCTGAAAGCGGGTTCATCTTTTTACCGAGGTGCGGCACAGGCGGGTTGTTTTTTTGAATATTTCTCCTTCGGGAGCGAAAAACGGACGGTCAAAACCGCCCGTTTTTATTATGCCTAAACGGCGTTATTTCTTGTCCTGTCCGACGATTGCAAATATTTGCGAGAGTACGGCGAATACCGCCGCGGAAATCGGCCAAATCAACCAAGTCAGATCCCAACGCCCCGTCAAAAAACTGACGGTGAGATAGGTTGCGACGATCAGGGGCCAGTAGATACTATGGAAAATTTGAGCAGCCTTACTCTCTCGTTCGCGCTTCGTGCGCACGGCGAAATCCCCTTCCTGCAACAACCTCTGATAGGCGCCTTCCACCATGCCGAATTTGACGAATAAAAAGACGGCGATTGCTACCATGGCTAAGATGAAGGCAATCGAAGCCATCTTCAACGCCCCGTTTTCGGGGAAACAAAAGACGACGATGAGCAGGGGCACCACGGACAAAATACACAGCGCCACGCCGAAGGCGATCACCGTCGTGAAACGGGGATTCCATTCTTGTTTGCGTTCACCAAGGGACGTTTTCAGGCGTTCGGAAAGGACGAGTTCCTCTTTTTCCAAATATTCGTATTTGCCGATCGGCACGCCGCCGAGAATGACGCACACGACGCCCGCCGCGCAAACTGCAATGAGCGTCACGACGCCGACGGCGATGGCAGCGTTTTCCGGCATTATTCCCGCCGAAGCGCACGCGAGCAAAATGAATAAAAGGATCGGCGAAAGGATAAAGTCCATCACCCCTACGGCGATTTTCCACGACTGTTTTTTGATGAGCGCAAGATAGCGTTCTCCCTCTTCATCGCGTACCTGCCTGGGGGCTTTTGCATTTTCCTCCCCATCGACGGGCTCCGTTTCCGCGAGTTTCCCCTCTCCGTCGTCCTTCAATAAGTAATCCGTCGTGCAACCGAATACCTCGCTCATTTTGATAATCTTATCGAGGTCGGGCACGGAGTCTCCCATCTCCCATTTCGACACCGCCTGACGGGATACGTCCAAACGAAAACCGAGTTCCTCCTGCGACCAACCCTTGCGCTTTCTAAGTAGCGTAATTTTTTCTTCTAATTTCATACGAACCTCCAAAAAACTTTGTGCGTTCATTATAGCAATTTTTCGCTTGCTACGCCACCAAATACGCTTGGAATTTTGTCAACCGACAGTTGCGTTTTGTCAATTTTGCAAAAATCGGGGCTATTTTTTGCAAAATAGTCCCCCGTTTTCTTAAGGCAATACCGCACAATGTCATCAAGCGAGAAGCGTAGGCGATTTTGAGGAAGAAACAGGCGGTTTTTTGCAGCAATAGTGAACCCTATTGCAAAAAGAACCAACGCATTTATTCCCAAAATCGGCAGCTTAGCAGGGGAGAAGAATACGACCCTGCGTATCGCGAAGTATGTTATTGTGCGGTATTGCCTTAAATCAGCAAACTTAACAGCATATACAACACGGGCAGGGTGACGACGCACAAAACGGTTGTACCCAACGTGTTGGTCACCGCCCCTTCCATGTCGCCGCCGAATTGATCGGCAAACGCCGAGGACAGCGCCGCCGTCGGCGTACCGAAGGCAATCAGCGCCGCAAAAACGGGCTCCGTGCCCATGTGGAAGAGGGTGCTTGCGCCCCAGAATACGAGGGACGCAAAGACGGGAACCGCCACAAGCTTGATCGCCGCTACGTAGTACGTACGCTTGCGCTTGAACAAATCGAGCAGTTTCACACCCCCGAGTTTCATGCCCAAAATGGTCATACAAAGGGGCGTTACCATGTTGCTCAGCGATTCCGAATAGGTCCGAATCTGCGGCACGAAAGCGCAGGCGTTCGTCAGGTTGAACACGATTCCCAACGCGAACGCGAGGAGCGCAGGACTCAAAAGCACCTTCTTGGGACTGATCATTTTCTTATCCCCCGAAATGAGGTAGACGCCTGCCGTATATCTCGCCACGCTGTCCAAAATGTTGATGACGATCAAATAAGTGAGCGCCAGCCCTTCGCCGAATACGGCGCGCGCGAGCGGAATTCCCAAAAATCCATTGTTGGCAAAGGTGATGCAAAAGCGTTCCATGCCCCGTTTGTCCTTCTCGGCAAGTCCTGCCGTCAACGGCTTGGAAAGGAAAAATACTGCGAAGATAAACAGCACGGAAACAAGACAGCAAAGGAGGGCGTTTTTCGCAAACTCCGCGTTGAGCTCAATATCCAAAGTGCTCGACAAAATCAAAAATGGCAGACCCAGGTACGTGAGTAACGTGGAAAGCACGCCTGACTGTTCGGATTTTAAGAATTTGAATTTGACGAAAAGATAGCCCGGGAGCGCCAACGCGATAAAGAGCGCGACGCTTGAAAGCATAGTTAAAAAGGCCTCCATGGCTTATTTCACATTCAAATATTCGATGGCGTTATTGTAGGAAATATCCTTGACCACTTTGCCGACGAACTCGATATCCTGCGTCATCTCACCACGCTCCATCATCGTGCCGAAGTAGTTGCACAAAATGCGGCGGAAATAATGATGACGGGGATAGGAAAGGAAGGAACGGCTGTCCGTCAACATACCGACGAACGCCCCGATATGCCCGGTTGCGGTCAGATCCTGCAAGTGTCTTTCCATGCCCACTTTGTTGTCAAAGAACCACCACGCGGGTCCGTACTGCATCTTGCCCTTCGCCTCGCTGCTCTGGAACTCGCCAAGAAGGACGACGATCTCCGAATTCATCTTGGGATTGAGGTTGAACACGATGGTCTTGGGCAGAGAGTTTTCGCTGTTGAGTCTGTCGAAAAGACGGCGCATGAGTTCCAAATCCTCCGCGTCCGACATTCCGTCGTAACCGGTGTCCGCGCCGATTTTTTCAAACATGACGGAGTTGTTGTTTCTCGTCGCGCCGAGGTGGAGCTCGGTGGCGATATGATATTTCGCGTACAGCTTGAAAAGGAAATAGGTAAGATACCCCTTGAATACTTCCGCCTCCGCCTCATCGGGGATTCCCCCTCTGAGCGCCTTTTCAAAGACGGCGTTTGCGTCCGCTTTGTCGGCGATGGCATAGACGTGCTCCACGGCGATATCGCTTGCCGTCGTGCCCACTTTGATGAAGTCCTGCAATCTGCTTTCAATCGCTTTTTCCAAGTCGTCAAGGCACGAAATTTTGCCCGTCAGAGCTTCCAACTTCGCCATGAACGTCTTGTAGGCAGGCGATTCCACACCCATGAGCTTGTCCGCGCGGAAGGCGGGAATGACCTTGAATTTATACCCCTTTTTCGCAATTTCGGGGAAGATAGACAAATCGTCGAAAATCTCGTTCGTCGTGAACAGATGGGAAACGTTCGACCCCTCGATCAGCTTTTGCGGCGTGATATTATTGATGGCGATATACTCGTTGCACCAGTCCCAAATCTGCTCCGCATTCTCCTCGTTGATTTCCAGCTCGCAGTTGAAAAAGTCCTGCAATTCCACCTGCGACCAGTGGTACAGGGGATTGCCGAACGCCGTGCCGAGCGTCTTGCAATACGCCAAAAATTTTTCCTTGTTGCTCGCGTCGCCCGTGATATACTTTTCGTCCACGCCGAAGTTGCGCATCAAACGCCATTTGTAGTGATCCCCGCTCAGCCAGATTTCATAGATATCGGAAAAAGGTTTGTTTTCGAGAATCTGCTTTTCGGGCAGGTGACAATGATAGTCGAAAATGGGCATATTTTTCGCGTAGTCGTAATACAGCTTATATGCCG
This sequence comes from Clostridia bacterium, assembly GCA_017626135.1. Classification (GTDB taxonomy): domain Bacteria; phylum Bacillota; class Clostridia; order Christensenellales; family Borkfalkiaceae; genus Scatosoma. The sequence continues at coordinate 10,125 of JAGAJI010000003.1, forward strand.
TCTTGTTGGTGAGTAAAAAATTATCTTTGATATAACTCATACTTGTCTCCTTCTTGCTCGTTTTTATCCAAGATACATTATATCCCTAAACAATCTTTTTGTCAAGGTCTATTTTGAAAAAAAGTACGAACGCCGTCAAAAAAAGTGAAAAACGCCATTGCTTAGACGTTTTTAGCTATGGCGTTTGAGTTTTACTTACAGGTAACGATCGGTTTTACTCCTCTACCCTTATTACAATTTCCGAATGGAATCCACGGGTTTTTTGCGAGCCTCTAAGTAGACGGGCACGAATGTTCCGATACATACGGTCAGGAGCGCAACGCCCACCAACACCAACACGGAAGGCAACCCGAATACGAAGATTGACGCGCCGACGATCGACATCATATAGCCGTTCACAACCTGACAGACAATCAAACTGCCGCCGATGGAAAGAATAACGCAAATCAGCGTGAGGAAGAAGGACTCCGAGAAGAAAATCTTGAACACGTCCGCACCCCTTGCGCCCAACGCACGCAGAATACCGATATCCTTCCCCTTTTGCGTGATCGACACGGAAATGAAGTTGAAGAGCAGCAGCGCCGTGAATACGACGAACACCAACCCCACCCACAGGAAAATCGTCGAGAACTGCGCAATCATGTCGTCCACAAGCTCAAATCCGTCCAGCCACGCGGACTTCAATACGATAACGGAGCCCCGTTCGTCGAACTCCGTTTCGGAGTTCCAAACGCCGACTATTCTGTTCGTTGCTTCTTCCAAGCGATCGTACGGCAGGAATAGTCTCGTGTAAATTTCATCCTTGCCCATCACGTAGTCCGACGTCGTCTCCTCGTAATCAGGCATCCTGTCTCTCTGCATTTTTCCAAGTCTTGCGCATTCCGCCTCGCTAAACGCAAACGTTCCCATATGCGAAACGTCGTAATCGTACAATCCGTACGTACCCACAACCGTATAGGTCATACATTTGCCGTACGTTCCTTCCGTCTCGGGATCGCAAAGGTACATTTTCACCACGTCGGCGTATTCCTCCCGTTTAAGGCACTCCAAAAACTTCTCGGCTTCCGCCGCGCGTTCCTCTTTCGTATAGGGCACGATAAAGGTATTGCCGTCCACCGTCTCCATACGTCCGTTACGGTTCAACCTCCCTATTAATTCCTTGAATTCCATGTAGAAGGTACGTTTGCTATACAGTTCTTTCAACGATTGCACCGTCTCTGAATCTCTCCATTCCAAGTAAAGAGAATACTTTTCGTCCCCTTCTTGGGGCAATTCTCCTTCGCCCCCTTTTATATAGACGTCCTCCCAACCGACGACAATCCCCAGCGCCTCTTTCGTAGACCAATCGATTTGGAGCAAGTTCCCCAATCTGATAGCAATCGACTCCCTTTCACTTTGATAAGAACCGTTACACGCGTTTATATACTCATTTACAAGTTGATTGCAAAGGTTTTCCAAGTGATTGAAACGGGAATACAGATAGCTCGCGGAGACGACCACTTCCGTGTCCTCCAACTCCGTTTTTCCTTCCTCGAAGTAGGTGACGTCGGGCTCTTCCCCTAAATAGGAGAAATCTAAAAATTTAGCGTTTGCATGATAATGCGTGAACGTATACTCGCCGTTTTCGTCCTTACTCGTTGGATAACAGCAGATGAACTCATCCGGAATCGAATACGTCTTACTCAAATCCATTCTGTTCTCATAATCGTTTTTCGAGAGGAAACGGATCAGGTGCCAACCATCCTTTAAGAAGTCTTGCAAATCCCCGTATAAGTCCGTCCCCTGATAACTCTTGTCCGTAATCGATTTCAAGCTCTCGTATTTGCTTGGGATCGGATCACTTTCGATAATGCCGACGATTTTACAATACTCGTTCTCCAACGAGAACTGGTTTCCCAAAAGCTCGCTTGCAGAACTTGCCTCCAAGTACGCGCCGTTGGACAATTGCAACTTTCTTTGTATCATCGACTCCGCCACGTAGGAAGTGATGCAAGCTTCGCCCTCCGCTTCGGGATATCGTCCGAGCGTAATGCGCGCGCGAAGGGGGTGATTTTCGGGCAAATAGGCGTAACCCTGGAAATAATTGAACCAATACCCCGACTCCCTTTGCGTGGTAAAGATATCCGGATTCCAATCGACGAATCCGCCGAACACTTCCTCGCCGTAGAGAGCCGCATACGCCTCGCGTTCCGCTTCGGTGAAACGCCCCGTCCCGTTCACCGTGGTATCTTCCTCCTGCAAAACGCCGTAGGAATACGCTTTGCGATACTTTCGGTAATTTTTGGCAATCTGCACGGTGGATAAATCGGATGCGCGCAAGGACTCGTAAAGCGCCAACGAGGGATTGTAGAAGGTCAGCGTGGAGAAGAGTCCGAAAATGATGAACGTGACCGTGCAAAGCAACAGGGTGAACGCCAGGCGCAGGGGTTTTGCCTTCAACCCCGAAACGCCCATCTTCACCGCGTGGCGAACGGGCAATTTGGAGCGGACGAATTTCCGTTCCTCTTCGCCGTATTCTCTCGTCGGAATCTTCTCTTCCTCCGTCGCGAAGAAATCCTCTTCTCCCTTGGAGACGTCGGATACGACTTTCCCGTCCTTCAACTCAACGATGCGGTCCGCATACGTTTCCGCAAACTCGCGGTCGTGGGAAACGACGAGCACGAGTTTTTCCTTGGAAAGCTTTTTGAGGGTATCGAAAATCTGCTTGCCCGTCTCGGAGTCCAACGCGCCCGTGGGCTCGTCCGCCATGATGATTTCGGGGGACTTGATCAGCGCACGCGCGATGGCGATACGCTGTTTCTGACCGCCTGAAAGAGTGTTGGGCTTGCGGTCTTCATACCCTCCCAGATCTACTTGTTTGAGGAGTTCCGCGATCTTCGCGTTATCCTTTGCTTTTCCCTGCAATTCCAACGCAAGCGCGAGATTGTCGCCCACGGTGAATTCGTCTAAAACGTTGTATTCCTGGAAGATAAAGCCGATATGGGTGTTGCGGTAGCTGTCGAAATCGCTCTGGGAGAAAGTCTTGCTGCTCCGACCCTTCACAATGATTTCCCCGTCCGTGGGAGAATCCAAACCGCCGCAAACGTTCAACAGCGTGGACTTACCGCTGCCACTTTTGCCGAGCAGAAATACCATGCCCGTTTCGGGAAAGCGCAGGGAAACGCCGTCCAACGCCTTGACGCTCGCCCCGCCCTTCGCCGCATATATTTTTGATAAATTTTTAACTTCTAACATTATGTACCTTTTCCTTGTTAATAAATTTGCATAAAACAAAGTTTCTCGCCCTTTTCCTTATAAGACGGAGCGACTGACCCGTTTTGCGTAAAAAATATAACGTTATAGCCATTA
>JAGAJI010000074.1 GCA_017626135.1 Clostridia bacterium
CGCTGCTGTCGGGTACGCTGCTGTCGGATACGCTGCTGTCGGATACGCTGCTGTCGGGTACGCTGCTGTCGGATACGCTGCTGTCGGATACGCTGCTGTCGGGTACGCTGCTGTCAGGCTCGCTGCTGTCGGATACGCTGCTGTCGGATACGCTGCTTTCTTTTACGCTGCTTTCTTTTACGCTGCTGCCCGTAGCGGAGCTACTGCTGCCGAGCAAGGATTCCAACGCCTCGCAACCTGCAAGGGAGAAAGAAGCCGCGCACATGGAAGCGAGTAAAAGAGTTACTAACACTTTCTTTTTTTTCATGAGATTTCTCCTCAAAATTCTGTTCTCTCGGGGATTTTTTTATGAGACAGATGAATGAATATTATTCTTATTTTATCACATTGCGTCGGGTTTTGCAAGTACTTTTGCCATAAAAATGAAAATAGATTATTTTTTCAAATAGAAGGGGGTGGGTCAATAAAATTTTCAGATAATTTTCACAAAAAGATAGGGGGAATGCCCTGCAAAACGTTTTGTGATTGAAGGATTTTATGTTATAATATATAATAGTGTAATATAGGGCAGTCGATTTCTTTGTGAAAAATGCCCTGAAAAAATATTGTTAATTTGTGAAACGTGCGGCGGGAAAACTCGTTTGCACAGGGAGTAAAATCAGGCATGAAGAGAAAGAAAAAGGAACTTGCCGAAAATCTACCCGTGGGAAAGGACGGGGAATATTCGCATCTTCTGCACGGCGCAGACGTGAAAGGATGTCGGGTCGAGGTTTTAGCGAGTGAAAAAGAGATGGCAAAGATCCTTCAGTCGCGATTTGCGGACGCAGGCGCGCAAGAGGTGGAGACGAGTTATTTGGAAGAGGCGCCCGTAGGGGGGAAAACGAGCCGCAGATTGACGGATCGTCCCAAGGCGACGCGCTCGGTAGGGGAAATTCCTTCCGTGGAGGATATGCCCGTCCACCCGTCCCAACAGGACGAACCGAAGGAGACGGCGCAGGCGGAAACCGAGGAAACGCCCGAGCGGGAAGAAGATTCGGACAAGGTCGGCAAGAAGGAGAAAAAACGCGATTTCGCCTATTTCAAGCGAATGGTCAATCGGCGAGCGGCGCTCGTGGCTCTGCTCTTCGGCGTTTGTTGCGCGTTGGTGGCGATAGGGGTCACCCTCATCGTATTGAAGTCCTCCGCGCTCATTTTAAGACCCGATCTGTACTTCCTCTTCGGTGGGGCACTTGCCTTCGTCGGTTGGTTGGTCTTTTTCCTCTGCGCAAGGCAGGGGGATAAGAAACTCGCCGTGAAAATGGATAAGACCTATCACCTCGGCGAGAGCGTGCAGACGATGGTGGAAAACGCGAAGAAGGAGAGCGGCATTATTCAGCTCCAACGGGAGAGCACGAACGAGAAGATTTCCAAAATTACGTGGAAGAAAGCGACGGGCGTACAAATTGCGGCGCTTGTGTTGGCGCCCGTGTTGGCGCTCGGCGTCCTCGTGACCGGGCTCGCGGTGCCGCAGAAGGTAATCGCCGCCCCCATTCCCGAAGAGAATTTGCCCTCCGACATCGGTAAAAATCAAATCAACGAGTTGAAAAAACTCATTCAGAACGTGGGGAGCGACAAGGAATTGTTCAAGTTGCAAGCCCAAACGGCGGCTTTGGAAGAAGGGGAGATCCCCCCGCTCACGAAGAAATACTTAACTTCCCTCAACGAGTTGCTCGACACGGCGGAAGGCTACTACGAACGAAAGGAATCGGGCGGAGAGACTTGGACGAACCAACAGCGCAAGGACGCCGTGACCGCCGCCATGACGGGGGTGATCACCGCGACGGAGCCGTACGTTTCCTATCGGAAAATTTCTTCGGCGTTGAAGGAGAACGAGAGCGTGGCGGTTTTGGGGACGTCCCTTTACGGCGCCGGAAAAGCGTACACCACGGGAAAATCCTACACCTACGCCTTCGTCAAGGCGCAGGCAGGGGAGACGTTGGGAACCGCCGTCATGGCGCAGGTGGAAAAGGCTTGCCATACCATGACGGAGTCCTTTGCGGAGCTTAGCTACGCACAGTACGGCTTGCAGACGTTGGGATATCAGAACGCCATTTTGCAGTCGATCGCCTCTCTGGCGGTGGATACGGAAGACGCGCTCCTCGTTGCCGTGGATACCCTTGCGGACAACTTCGGGATTTTGAGCACCATGCAGGTGACGGAAGGCAACGTGGCGACGTTCAGGGAGTATCTGAATCACTACGTCGTCGGGGCGTTTGAAGCGGAGGCGGCGGAGATCCTCTACGAGCAGTCCTACTACTCGCTGATGGAGGAATATATCTGCTATACGCTCAGCGACGTGTTCGACGTGGAAATTCCCAAGAATAGCGAAAGCGACGACGACGGGAACGAAGGCGGCGACGGAAACGAAGAGGACGGTCGGGACGACTTCGAACACAACAAATTTCCCGACTGGCCGAGCAGCGATCTGATCATCGACGTGAACGGGGAAAAGGTGCACTACGGAGAGATCCTCAACGAGGGCAACTATGCGAAAATTCTGGCGCTGTCGCAGATGGAAGGCTTGCCGCAGGAGCTCAAAGACTACGTGGAAAAATATCTCAACGAAATCAAGTCGAGTGAAAAGACCTCCGACTGATCAATAAAAAACGAAAGAAAAAAATTACGGGACGTGATTATTATGGATAAGAAAGAAAATGCAACGAACGCGAAAACAAATTTTGCTACGGAAAAGGAAAAGGTAAAGAGATTCAGCGAAATCGTTACCAAAATCAAAGCGGAGATCCGCAAGGACGTCGTCGGACAGGAAGAAGTCGTCGATAACGTCGTCATTGCCATCATCGCAGGCGGTAACGTACTGTTAGAAGGGGTGCCCGGGGTAGGGAAGACCCGTCTGGTTCGCTCGTTGGGCAGAACGCTCAGCTTGCCCTTCGCCAGAATTCAGTTCACCCCCGACCTCATGCCTGCGGACGTAACGGGTTCCAACGTCGTGGAAAAGACGGCGGACGGAAAGATGAAGGTCGTGTTCCAAAAGGGCCCCATCTTCGCAAACCTCATTCTTGCGGACGAAATCAACCGCGCTACGCCCAAGACGCAGTCGGCAATGCTCGAAGTCATGCAGGAACATAAAGTGACGGTGGGCGGCGAGACGTACAAGATGGAAGAACCCTTCTTCGTGCTCGCAACCGAAAACCCCATCGAACAGGACGGTACTTATCCTCTGCCCGAAGCGCAGATGGACCGTTTCCTCTTCAAGATTTTGATGAAATTCCCGCAGGCGCAGGAGATCGCGGACATCGTCAAGATGACGCAATACACTTTGGACGAACACGCGGAAGCGGTGGTCAGCGGCGCGGACATTCTGGAAATGCGCGAGCTTTCTAAGGAAGTGCTCGTTGCCGAAAAGGTGCTCAACTATGCGGTCAACCTCATATCCTTCACCCATCCCGAGCTGGAAAAGACTTCCTCGACGGCGAAGAAGTATCTCAAATACGGTGCCTCCCCCCGCGGCGCGCAGGCGCTTATCACCAGCGCGAAGGCAAGGGCGCTCATGCACGGGAACTACAACGTTTCCTACGAGGATATCGACGCGCTCGCCTATCCCGTACTCCGTCACAGAATCAAAATCAACTACAACGCAATTAACGAGAAACTCACCGTAGACGACGTAATTGCCCTTCTGATCAAAGAAACGAAATCGTTAACCAAGTAAACATGAGTCAATTCGTCATAGACGAGGGGTTCTTGCAGCAGGTAGAGCTGTTGCAACTCCTCGTAAAAAACAATATAGCCGGTAGGTTTGGCGGCAATCACCAAAGCAAAGCCTACGGGTCTTCCTGCGATTTTGCAGACTTTCGCGAGTACGCGCCGGGCGACGATATCAAGAAGATCGACTGGAACGCTTTCATGCGCTTTGATAAGCTGTACATGAAGCTGTATCTGGACGAAAGACAGATGCACACGCGCATTTACATCGACGCCAGCCGCTCGATCGCGTACGGAAAGGGGAAGAAGGACGAGCAGGCGCTGAAAATTGCGGCGGCGCTCGCCTATATGTCCATTTGCGATATGGACAAGGTCTCCATTTACGCCGTGAAGAACAACGTGGCGGAAGAGGTGATTTCGGGTATGCTGGGCAGAGACCGTTTCTACGAGGAGATCGGCAAGCTCAACGATATCGTATTCGACGGGGACAGCCACATCAGCGAAGCCATTTTGCGCTCGACCGTGGGCTACGGGGACGGTATGTCCGTCATCATTTCCGACTACCTCACCGACAACGACTTTTTAGACGGCATCGATCACCTCGTCTCCAAAAAGAGAGACGTGTTCTGCGTGCAGATTTTGGACAAGGAAGAGCTCAACCCCAAAACGCGCGGGAAGATGCACTTCTTCGATTCGGAAGATATCGGCAGAACGTACAGAAAGAACATCACCCGAGAAATCATCGCGGCGTATAGAGAGGCGTTGGAATACGCGGTGGAGCGTCTGCGCGGACATTGTCTTTCGCGCGGCGCAAACTATATCCTCGTGAGCTCGGAGGAATCCCTGCACGAGATCTTCTTCGGCAAAATTTTAGAACTGGGGGTGGCAAAATGAGTTTTCTCTATCCTTTGGGATTGCTCGGCTTGATTGCCGTTCCCATTCTCATCATCATCTACCTCATCAAGAACAAGTACACCGAGCAGGTCATTGCCTCCACCTATCTGTGGACGCTCAGCGAACGGTTCTTAAAGCGCAAGAAACCCATCAAACGCATCACGGGGCTCATCAGTCTGCTCTTGCAGATTTTGGCGGTGATCGCCGTTTCCCTCGCGATCGCGCACCCCGTGTTCACCCTTCCCGGGCAGGCAATGGACTATCTGTTCATTCTCGACTGTTCGGGCAGTATGTATATCGAACGGGAGGGCAAGACCCGTTTCGAGCTCGGCAAAGAGGAGATCGCAAGCGTCATTCGCGGCTCCGCGAAGGGGAGCTCCTACTCCCTCGTTTGCGTGGGCGATACGACGGATAAGGTATTCGAGGACGTGACCGATTCCAAGCGCGCCCTGTCCATGCTGGAAGGCGTGGAGGGCTCGTACACGTCCAGCGCGCTGACGAACGCGTTGCGTTTGGCGCAGGAAGCGTTCGCCAAGAACAACGCCTTGCAGATCTATTTTGTGACCGACAAGGGGTACGAGTCCGTGGAAAACGTACGGCTCGTCAACCTCGACGGCGGGGAGAAAAACTGCGCCTTGGGGGAAGTGACCGCGCAGACGGCAGGGAGCACCCTGACGGTGACGGGCGAGCTTTACGCCTACAACGGGAGCGCGTCCATTCAGCTTTCCCTCTACGTCGACGAACGGACGGAACCCGTGGAAACCAAAGATTTGAGCGTGCCGCAGTTCGACGGGGAAAACGCCTTCGCGTTCACCTTCACTTGCGGCGAAGTGGAGTACGACTCCCTCAAAGTGAAGATTGAAACGGGGGACGCTCTTGCGCTCGACAACGAGACGGTGGTCTATAACGACAAGAGCGACGACACCTATACGACGCTCATCGTCTCCGACAGCTCCACCTTCTTTTTGCAGAGCGTGTTGCGCTCTCTCGGCAACTTAAAGACGTACGTATGGAGTACGGAAAAATACGAGACGTGGCAGGCGGACCCCTCTTCCGTGACGGACGAAACGCACGGGACGATCCCTGCCGACTTCGGTCTGTATATCTACAACGGCTACACGCCCGACGCGTTGCCCAAACATTCCGCGGTGTGGTTTATCAACCCCACGGAAACGTTGAGTTACACGGGATTCGGCGTATCGGACAGAGAGGATTTCGGCAATCCGCCCAAGGAAGAGGTGGCGTGGAATGACGAGCTCAACGTGGGACGGTTGGAATTCAGTACCTCCACGGCGACCTCGGTGACCGAACTTTTGCAGTACGTGAATATCGGGGAGGACCTGCTCAGCGTATCCTATTACACGAGCTGTAACCTCATTCGCGACTTCCGCGAACTGCTGTATTGCAACAACGATCCCGTCGTATTCGCAGGCGCGAACGACTTCGGGAATAGACAGGTGGTGTTTGCCTTCGATCTTTTGGACGTCAATATGTCCACGGAATTCTCCTTCCCCGTGTTGGTGTACAACCTGATGAATTACACCTTCCCGCAAATCGTGGACGGGACTTCCTACGCCTGCGGCGATACCGTGCGTATCAACGTGCTTTCGAACGTAGCCAGTATTCGCGTGGAAACGCCTTCGGGGAAAATTCTCTACCTCGATACCTCTTCGGACGTGGCGGAATTTGAAATGACGGAAGTGGGGGTACATACCGTCGTTCTAACGAGCGGCGCGAGCCAGTCGACCCTCCGTCTCTACGGCAATCTGCCCAAAGCGGAGAGCGTCCCTTCGGGCACGGAGGAGCGTTTCGCCCTTTCGGGGACCCCTTCGTCGGCGAACAGAGACGGGATCTACGACGATCTCTGGCTCTTATTTATGATTCTTGCGGTGGTATTCGTCGCAGATTGGATGGTGTATTGTTATGAGCAGTATCAACTTCGATAATATATGGCTGTTGCTGATCGCCGTACCCCTCGTCATTGCGTTCGTGATCGCCTTTTGCATTGCGGTCAATAAGGACAACCGCAACTGGCATAACGTCACTTCGAGCGTCCTGCACGTCCTGATCGCGGTGCTCGTGGCGTTCTCGGCGGCGGGGACTTCCGTGGAGACGGTCGTCACCGAAACGCACGTGTACGTGCTCGCCGACGTCTCCTATTCGGCAAACAGAAACCTCGATAAGATAGATGAATATATAGACGGTTTGCAGGGCAACTTGCCCCGTAACTCGGAACTTGGCATCGTCTGTTTCGGGCTCGATCAGGAAGTGATCACGCCCATGGGCGAAAAGGTGCAAAGCGTCAGGACGGCGCAGGTGGATCAGAGCGGGACGGACGTCGTTGCCGCCCTCGCCTACGTGGGAAATTTGTTCAGCGCGTTCCGTCACGTTTCGGCGAAAAAGCGGGTCGTGTTGATCACCGACGGCAAGCAGACGGACGAAAGCGATTCGGGCGCCCTTCGCCGCGCGGTGAGTGCGCTCAATCAGGACGGCGTCGTCGTGGACGCCATTTATCTGGACAACAACGTACGCCTCGGAGAGGCGGAAGCGCAGATCACTTCCGTGGAATACTCGGAAACCGTTTACAGGAACGGGGCGGCGGAAGTGGTCGTGCAGATCAGCAGCCGATACGCTGCCACCGCCGACGTGTACTTGTTGCGGGACGGCGAACAAATCGCCTCCGAGCCCGTCTCCCTCAAAGCGGGGAGGAATTACGTCACCTTCTCCCTTCCCACCCATTCGGAAGGGGAATACGACTACGAAGTGCGGCTGGACGCGGTGGGGGACAACAACCCCTACGACAACGTCAACTACTTCACGCAAAAGGTCGTATCTAAGCTCAAAACCCTCCTCGTCACGGGCGTTCGCGAGGACGGGGAAATGTTGGCGGAAACGATGGGAGAGAACGCCGATATCACGACCTGTCTTTTGAATGAAAATTATTCCTACGACGGTCCGTACACCGTCTTCGAACTCTGTCAATACGACCAGATCGTGCTCTCCAACGTCAACCTGAAATTGATGAACTATTGCGATATGTTCGTGGATAGCCTGATCTCCGTCGTCAACGATCTGGGCAAGAGTCTGATCACCATGGGCGATTTGTATATGCGTGCGCAGGCGGACGACGCGACCGATTCGGCGACGCAGTCGGCGCTTTCCAAGCTGGCGCAGAAATTGCCCGTCGACTATATCAACGGTGCGAGAGATCAAAAGCTGATCACCTTCGTGTTCGACGCGTCGGACAGTATGATGAACAACGGCAGACTGGTCCGTGCCAAAGAGGCGGCAAAGACGATTATCCAAAGCTCCATCGTGACGGAAAAGGACAGCGTAGCGATCGTGGCTTTCCACGGGAAGAAAGCGACGCCGCTGAGCGTAACGTCGTTGACGGCAGAGGGCAGAGAGAACGCGCTCAAAGTGATCGACAATCTGGAAACCAAGCACGGCACGATGATCAGCGGCGGGTTGGAAGAGGCGTATACCAACGTCGTTTCCCTCACGCAGTACGAGCGTCAGGTCGTCTTCATGAGCGACGGAATGAACTCCCTGTCCGATCCCGATACGGACGTATACGCATGGGCGGAGGTGCTCGGAAATACCCCCGGCGTTGCCGTCTCCGTGTTAGACGTGGGCAGGAGCGTGGGGGATAAATGGGACGAATCGTGGGTCGAGGCGAGCAACCGTCTCAAAGAGATCGCGCGGCTCGGTAAGGGCAAGTATATGCTTGCCGACAGCGACTCCGTTCTCAACGATTTCGTCTTGCCCGAAATCAGCAACGACGTCGGCGACGCGGTCGTGGACGGACAGCGTACCTCGGTCAAAGTGGAGATCGCCAAATCGGAAGTGCTCGAAGGGATCGACGAGCTCGCCTACATCAACGGCTATATCAATACGGGGCTTCGTTACAGCGCGAAGAACGTATTGACGGCAGAACATAAACTGACGGGAAATCGAACGATCAAGGTGCCCGTCTACGCCTACTGGACGGTGGGCAAGGGCAAGGTGGCGTCCTTTACCAGCAACCTCACCGACAAACCGGACGGAGAGGGGCTCGGGGACGAATCCTCGTACTGGTTGAGTCAATGGTACGAGGACGCGACGGCGAACGTTTTCTTCAAGAACGTGCTTACGAGCAACGTGCCCAAGGAGCGCAACGACGTGCCTTTCTCGGTGTCGCTGAACGCGCAGACGGGCTACTGCTCGCTGACGGTCGCGCCCGTGGAAGTGAAAAACGACGGCGTCGTGTACGTGCGGATCACCCGTCCGGACGGCACGGAAGAATTGCTCGACGAAGACGACGTGCTCTTCTACGCCTCGGTGTATACGACTTCCTTCTCCACGAAAGAGGCGGGCAAGTATACCATCGAGGTCGGGTATTCCTATAAGGGATCCTCCTTCACCTGTTCCACGTACGAATACGTCTCCTACCTTCCCGAATACGACAGCTTTACGCTGTTTGAACCCGCGCCCTTGTACACGATGCTTTCGGGGAACGGCACGGTGAGCGAAGACGGTACGCTGAAAATAGAAAACGACGAAAATTCGTTGGACAGACGAATCGTCAGATTGCAGATTCCGCTGTTGATCGGGGCGGTCGTGCTGTTCGTCGTCGATATCGTCATTCGTAAACTCAGATGGGAGGATATCCGCAGCTTGTTTATCAAAGTCAACAAAGGAGGAAAGGCATGAAAAGATTTTTAGCTTTACTTCTTACTCTTTTCACGGCGTGTTCCCTGTGCGCTTGCGTCGAGGAAATGCAGGGGGGAGCGGGCTCTTCCTATCCCTCGTCCGAGTCCTCCTCTGCCTTGGAGAGTTCGGACTTGGAAAGCAGCAGCAACAAACCCGCGGCGGAGGGATTTACGGTACGGCTCGTGCTCGAAGAGGGCGGGGAAATGCCCTCTCTCAAAGGGGTGCAGGCGCTGTGGACGGGCAAGTCGGGGGTGCATAGAGCAAGCTTCGACGAGGACGGGTTCGCAAGCTCTAAGGAGCCGGACGGCGAATACAGAGTCACGCTTTCTTCCGTGCCCGACGGGTACACCTACGATCCCAACGGCTACGCCGTGAACAACAACCGTAAGAACGCCACCATCACCCTGTACAAGATCAAGGAGATGTCGGGCGAAGGGGGCCCTTACGATTCCAACTGCTACAAGTTGCCTTCGGCGGGGACCTATCGTTTCAACTTTACCAAAGCGGATCAACGGTTGTATTTCACCTTCGTGCCCAACAAGGCGGGTATATATCGGTTCAGTACCCTGATGGACGCGACGGCGAATGAAATCACCGCTTCCTTTTATAAGCACGCCGTGCAGTTTATCGGACCGCAGGAAATTACCGATACGGAAGGGGCGATCACGAATACCTACACCAAAAACTTCATCGTAGACGTGAAAATGTCGGAGGCGGAGTTGAGCGCGGCGCATTATTTCAGCCTTGCAATCCACAGTTTGAGCAAGACCGTGTTCCCCACCTATATCGACCTGCGTCTGGAACGCCTCGGCGATCACCCCGGCACGGAAAAGTTGGAGCAGCCGACGATCCCGCCCGTTGAATACGCGCCCGAGGGGAACGGAACCTTCCGTTTCGTCGGTTATCTGACGGGTAGAGTGCTCGATCAGAAACTCGTGGGCTCGTACGACGCAATCGGTACTTTCACGCCGTATATCGGCAGCGACGGCTACTATCGCGTGGACGACGGCAGCGACGACGGCATTGACAACAACCCTATTTTGTATGCGAAAATAAGGGGCCCGGTCGCAGGAGTTTTGGACGACGGCGACATTCAGGGCATCAACGACGACCGTGTGTCCAAACGTTTCTACAATATCACCGTCGTCAACGCGCAGGGCGAAAAAGAGAAGAAAAATATGGATTATACGGCGTTCTATAACGCCCATAACGCAAAGGTGAATTCGGACGGATGTATTCCCGTGACGAAGGAGTTGCGCGACTTCTTGTATTATTTGAGCGTTTGCAATCAATATTTCTGGGACGGAAACGGTTGGGCGGAAACCTACGGCGGCTATCAGTCGGACGAAGAGAGTCAATGGCTGTTTGCCTGCGGATATTATTTTTGATCTTTATAATATAAGGTAAAAACAATGAGAAAGAATACATTTACGAAAAAATATACGACCGCTTTGGCGACGTTTTGCGCGGTGCTGACGGCAGCGTCCGCCTGTGCGCTCTCGTTTGGCGGTTGCGACGGAGACTGGCTGACGCCTTCCACGCCCCCGCAATCGTCTTCCTCGTCCGATTTTAACGACAACGGTTGCAAACACGACGTAGGGACTTGGACGACAATCAAAGCGGCGACCTGCATGGAGCCCGGGACAGAACAGGGGCTCTGCGCCGAATGTTTTCAGGAAGTTACGCGGACGATTCCCGTCGACCCCAACGCCCACGTATACGGCGGGTGGGAAGTGACGAAAATCCCCACCAAGGAGACCGTCGGTAAGGCGAAAAAGGTCTGCACCCTCAATAAGGCGCATACCTTGGAAGTGGAACTCCCCGTCCTTACGGATTCGCGGTATACCACCGAGGTCGTGAAACTTCCTTCGGCGCTCGGAGACGGGGAACGGCAGTACTCGTTCGAACACAGCGCAGGCGCCGTCACCTTTATCGAACCCATTTCCGCAAACGGGATTCAGACGGTGCGCGACGCGGTGGAAGTGGCGTCCTCGCAGGCGAGCCACGACCTCATTCGCCGCGCGGAGGGCAATATCGGTTGGGAATACCATTGTCCGGAATTCAAGAATTACGACGACCCCGAATCGGGCGGGATCATCACCCGTCCCAAAGAGGACCAACGCTACATCCACGATTTTTCGTACGAGTTCGGCGACGACTACACGCACATTGATAAGAGTAGTTTCAGCGATAATATCGAGCGTTTCTATTTTATGCAGGACGGCGAGTTGTACGGCTTTGCCGACGACGGCACGAACTTCGTCAACGAAATAGAACAGGGGGTTGCCGAGGCGGAAAACTATTTCGACGGATTCCGTTTCACCTTGATGGCGGAAACCCGTCTGGGCGCGTTTTTCGGCACGGAGAACCTGCTCGAAGGCTTGTACCGTCTCGCGCGTTTGAGCGACAACGAGGACTTCGTCGAAACGATGGAAGAAGACGGGGGCGAAACCGTCTATTCCTTCCAGTTCGGGCATCACGACGGGAACGTGGACGACGGACGATTCGGTACGGTCAGGGTACAATTTACCATGACGGAAGAATATACCGTCAGTTGGCTGAGCGTAAAATCCATCGTCTATCCGAATAACGAAGGATTGAATACATCTACGGGCGGACGGTTCAACACGTGGGAGCTCGTCGAAGTCAACGGCAAGGAAGTGGCGCGCGCCAAGTCGGGCGTGAGCACGAGGACGTCTGCGCACTATATCGACCTGATTGAAATTTATCAAGAGACGATTCAAGAAACGGAAGGAGAACCCGTTCCTCAAAATCCCTATCCCTTGGACAGCACGGTA
The DNA here is from genome assembly GCA_017626135.1 of Clostridia bacterium. GTDB lineage: Bacteria > Bacillota > Clostridia > Christensenellales > Borkfalkiaceae > Scatosoma. The sequence goes on from JAGAJI010000074.1 coordinate 12,087, forward strand.
TTCAGCTCCTTCGATTTTATCTATAACGGACAAGCCATCGGGGAGAACGACGTGCTTGAATGCGAGGCAAGCAGAGCCGTTTATTTCAAGATCGATAATATCTATCCCGAAGCGGCGTTGCAGAGCGGCAAGGATAAGTTCCGATATTATTATCGGGACAAAAAGGGCGTGGATCACGAAATTGATTTCTCCTCCCTCGATATGGTCGGCATGACGATATACACGGGCTCGAACGCCTTTTTCCGAAGTCATATTGCAGGGGAGATCGAGCTCGTCATCAAGACGGTGAATCTGGAAAAAGTCATTCACCTGAACGTGAAACCGATCAGCCCTTCGGCAATCTATCCCACGGCGTTCGTGTACACCCGTTCGGGATACTTTGAAAACAAGATGTCCACGACGGAGCGCGTGGCGACCGTGTATGCAGGGCAACCCCTCTATTTTGCGGCGAGCTCGTCTGCGCTCGAAGAAGACTACACCGACCCGTCCTCGACGTCAAGCGTGACGCAGGGGGCGTCGGAATCCTATACGCTCGTCGATAACGTCAATACGGCGGAGCTGCCTTTGTCCATTCAAGGCGCGAACGTGACGTCCGTATCCAAGTTCGTGAGCAACGTGCCGGGCGAATATACCATCACGATGCGCTGTAAGAAGGATGCGAGCGTGAGCTGCTCCATCAAAGTCGTCGTGGAAGAGGCGCCGACCGTGGACGAGATTTTGTCGAATGCGGCGTATATGCAGGAACTCAACTATCCCTTGCGCGGCAAGGTGTCCGTCAACTTCGCTTGGGTGGACGGCGTGCGTGAAGCGTATATCGACTTCAACGGCAGGGTGACGACCCTCCTTTGTACGTACGACGAGAATACGGGCAAACTCACGACGACGAATAAGGACGGCGAAGGGCTGTTCGGGGATACCGTGTACAATTTCACGCTCTCCCTTAACGAGGCGTACGACCTCGTGCTCTCCCATCCCATCGGGGCGCAGCTCGGCGGATTGACGGAGACGGTGATCCTCTATCGCGATATCAACGCCATTCTGACGGGCGATTACGCGGGCGTGGATTCGACGGGGGCAGCCGTGAGCCTGTCCTTCTATGCGGACAGCGCCGACAAGCAATTGCGTGCGGAAGTGACTTATCAGGAAAAGAAAGTCGTCTTGCTGTGCTCGTACAGCGTGACGCAGGGCACCTTAACTTCCGTGGTGGAAGAGGGCGAACTTTCTTTGAACCTTGCCTTCAACAGGGCGTACGAACTCGTGCTTACCTGCGGCGAGGAGAGGATTGTCTTGATAAAACAGTAATAAAAAGACAGCCGTTCGGGCATTGCCCGAACGGCTGTTTTGATACAAAACGGACGGCGTTTCGCCGTCCGTTTTTGATATTCGATTATTCGAAGTGTGCGGTAAAGGAGAGAGACTCGACGTCTTCGAGATAGACGATGATATAGACGACGTCGCCTTCCTTAACGTTGGTCAACGTCCAGTCGTCGCTCACGATCGAAGCGGAGTTGTTTTCAAGGACGATGTTTGTGTTCGCCGTTTGGGAAGTGACGGTCAGCGTGCCGCTTGCAGTCGCTTTCCATTTATAGTGAACGGTTTCGTTCTCCGTTTCCGTATCCAACCGCTCTGCGGTGATTTCCGTGTCGAAAGTCAAGGCAAAGGGGTTGAACAAGGAGCCCTGCGCCGCACTTGAAGTGGTGTATCCCGTGACGGTGATCTCCTCGTTCGAGGTATTCGTCAGCGTGAAGGTGATATGATCGTACGTGTCGTTCAGCTCAACGGGCATCACGATGACGCCGTCGATGGGAGAATAGACGGTGCCGTCCTTTTCGACTTTGAGGCTCGTGCTTTCGAAAATCAGGTTGTCGGCGATCGTTCTGTACAGGGTGTAATGGTAGGTGGTGTTCGCAGGGAGCACCGTGGCGTCCGTCCTCCCGTCCTCGTTGATGAGCAGGTTGAAGGGACGCTCTGCCGAGCCGTTGGGGCTCTCGTCAACCAGAACGAAGGTGAGCTGTTTGTTCTCGGTGAGCTCGACTTCGTGCGTGACCGTCGTCCAGTCGCCGCTGTGATAGAGGGGATTGCCTTCCACGTAGGTCAATTCGTAAGTCCCGGCTGCCGCCTCAAACGTGGCCACGCCGTTGGCGTCGGTGGTCGCCTCGATCCGCTTGCTTTTCCTTTTCAGACGGAATTTTATCCCTTCCATTCCCGTGCCGTCCTCCGTTTGTACGGTGACGGTGAGAATAAATTTCTCCGTAGTCTCTTCCGAAGATTCGGAAGTTTCGCTGCCCGTAGAAGAATTCGCACTATCGTCGCAAGAAACGGCAAACGCCGCCGAGCCGACCGTCATGCAAAGCGCCATGAAGAGCGCCGCGTATTTTTTGAATTTGTGCATCATGTACTCCTTTTCAAAATCAGTAAACTGTCATACTATAATCATACCATTTTTTTCAATCAAATTCAAGGATTTTTAAGGGGAAAACGCGATTTTTTTCAAAACCTTCACAAAGAAAAACGCCTCAGTTGGTCAATCCCGGAATATAATTTGCGTCCAAGTCCAACTCCTTGCATAATCTTGCGAAAGTATCCAGCTTCGGAAGCTTTTTCGTCGTGGTATACTGCGTGATCATTTCGGGGGATACGCCCACCCTTTTGGCAATTTCTACCGTCGTCAGACAACTGTTTTTGATTTCTTCGCTCAACCGCTTTTTAATAATCGTATTCATATTTTCCTCCCAATAACGCACGTTTCTATCAATATTTTATAACTATCAGTTATTTTTTACTTGACAACTAACGAACAGTACGTATGAATTTGAAATATAAACGAAGAAAATTTTATCCCAATTCGAATAAAGAGTATTTAAGCTAAAATCAGAAAAAAGCTCCCGAGCGTTTCGGGAGCTTTCACTTATCAGAATTTTCTAAAAGGAAAGGGTATAAAAATTGAGCCTGCCTTTCTTGGTTGAAAAGTCGGAAAGTGTAATAAAATAGGGAAAGCCCATATAATTTCGTTGAAATTTTTTCGGGGGTGTGCTATAATAAAAGTAGTTTTGAAAGAGAGGATATCGGTATGTCGAGTTTATTCGGAACGATCGTTACGCGCGCTACGCGAAAGGCGATTGCGGGAAAAATCATGGAGGGGAATTTCGCCTTGACGGAAAAAGGAAGGGGGCAGGTATGAGACGAAATGCAGTTGCGTGCTTTCATAGCCTGACTTCCAAGTACGGCAGAGTCCTGCCCGAAGTCCCCTGGAACGTCTATCCCCGTCCCATGATGAAGCGGGACTCCATTTTGTGTCTGAACGGCAAATGGGGCTTTTGCGTCAAGGGGAACGAGGAACGAGACAGGGAGAAAGAAATTCTCGTGCCCTTCTCGCCCGAGAGCTCCCTTTCGGGGATAGAATGTATTTACGCGGAGAGTTTCACCCTCGTCTACACCAAGAAGTTTACCTTGCCCGAGGGGTTTAGAAAGGATCGCGTGTTGCTCCACTTTGGCGCGGTCGATCAGATTGCGCGCGTCTATCTCAACGGGACCTTTCTGACCGAGCACGTGGGGGGCTATATGCCTTTCAGCGTGGAGCTCACCGAGTATTTGCGAGAAGAAAACGAGCTCAAAGTGGAGGTGGAAGATCACCTTTCCAAACGGGTGCTGCCCTACGGCAAACAGCGCGAGGATCGTGGCGGTATGTGGTATACGTCCGTGATGGGAATTTGGCAAACGGTGTGGCTGGAAAGCGTGCCCGCACGCTATATTCAGAGCGTCAACGCAACCCTGGTAGGCTCGTTTTTGAAAATTGCCGTGGAAGGCGTGGACGAAGCGATCGTGAAAATCCAAACGCCGACGGGGGAACTTAGGGGAAAAACGCAAGGGGGCGTCGCCGAATTTGCGCTGGAGAACCCCACCCTTTGGTCTCCTGAAAATCCCTATCTGTACCGTTACAGTGTGGAGACGGAGGAGGACAGGGTGGAAAGCTATTTTGCCGCGCGTACGTTGACGATCGAGGAGGTGGACGGCGTCAAGCGCCTGTGCCTGAACGGGAAACCCTACTTTTTCCACGGGCTGCTCGATCAGGGGTATTTTAGCGACGGTCTGTTTATTCCGGCTTCCCCCGAAGCGTATACCGAGGAGATTATGCGCGTCAAGGCGCTCGGGTTCAACACCCTCCGCAAACACGTCAAGGTAGAGCCGCAGATCTTCTACGCCGAGTGCGATCGTCTGGGCGTGATCGTCTGGCAGGACATGGTGAACAACGGCGATTATAAATACGTGCGCGATACCGTTCTGCCTACGCTTGGGTGGATTCGGAAATCGGATAAATTTATCCACGGGAACAAGGCGACGCGCGCGGCGTTTCTGACCGCCATGAAAGAGACGGTGGAAACGCTTAAGTGCCACCCATGTATTTGTTTATGGACGATTTTCAACGAAGGTTGGGGACAGTTCGAGAGCTCGAAAGCGTATCGGCTCCTCAAACAGATGGACGATACGAGGTTCGTCGATTCCACGTCCGGGTGGTTCCAAGGCGGGGAGTCCGACGTGGACAGCCGACATATCTATTTCAGAAAGGTCAAGGCAATACGGACCAAACGCCCGTTGATCATTTCCGAGTTCGGGGGATACACCTATCGTGTGGACGGGCACGTCTTCAATCTCAAAAAGACGTACGGGTACGGGGCTTGCGAGACGAGGGAAGCCTACGTCGAACGGCTGCGCAGCATATATTTGGAAGAAATCGTCCCTGCGGCGAAGGCGGGCGTATGTGCGACCGTCTATACGCAGGTTTCCGATATCGAGGACGAGGTGAACGGACTGTTTACCTACGATCGGGAAGTGGAGAAGGTGAAGCCTGACGAGTTTGCCGATATCGGCGAGCTCCTGCAAAAGGCAGTGAAAAAGGAATAAAAATCAAAACCCTGTGAAAACAGGGTTTTCGTTTGCAAAAAAGGTCGGTTATAAGAGCGAGGGGATAACCAGGTACGCGATGACGGCGGCGCCGAGGAAAATTCGATACCACCCGAACACCTTGAAATCGTGCTTTTTGACGAAGGACGTCAGGAGCTTGATGGCGAGCAGGGACACGACGAACGCCACGAGCGCACCGATGAGAAGATACCAAATCTCCGCGCCGAGGAACCCTCCCCCGTTGAGGAAGAATTTGACGAGTTTCAACGCGCTTGCGCCGAACATGACGGGAATGGCGAGGAAGAAAGTGAACTCCGCGCCGGCAGGACGGGCGATCCCGAGGAGCAACGCACCCAAAATGGTCGCGCCCGAACGAGAGGTTCCGGGAATGAGCGCGAGGACTTGAAACGCGCCGATGATCAGCGCCTGTTGATAGGTGATTTGATCGGTCGTCTGCGTGCGGAAAGTCCTGTTTTTATTGCGGTTTTCCACCACGATAAACGCCACGCCGTAGACGATCAGCATCAATGCGATGACGAGAGGGGTGTGCAGGTGCTCCTCCAAAAAGTCGTCGAAGAGCAAGCCGATCATCGCCGCAGGCAAACAGGCAACGAGCACCTTTCCCCACAGATGCAGGGTACCCATGTCCGCAACGAGTTTGTTTTTTTCTCCCTTTTCCACGTGGAAGGGCAGGAGTTTTTTCCAAAAAGCCGCGAGCACGGCGAGAATGGCGCCGAGCTGAATGACGACGAAGAACGTCTCCTTAAATTCCGCACGGGCTTGCAAGGTCAAAAAGGTGTCGACGAGGAGCATATGCCCCGTGCTCGAAACGGGCAGCCACTCTGTGACGCCCTCCACGATTCCCAAAAATATGATTTTCAAAAGTTCGATGATATCCATGATTGACTCCAAGCTCCCGCCGCATAGGGCGAATGGTTCGGTGGATTTTCCGTGGGGTACCGTACGATATCCTATGCGCCGCTCGTTACGATTATAGCACGTTCGTGCGCAAAAGTCCATTCATTTGTCCAAAAAAGAGGAAATCGTGTGAAAATTTTTTCGTAAGTATTGACAAACGGGGAAAATTCAGGTATAATGATACAAGACCTTATTTTATATGGAAAGGAGTGACCCGTATGTATCCTTATGAAGTGATATTCGGAATGAATTTATACGATATCTGTCTGACGGTGGCGGTGGTGCTCGTGTTGTTTTTGGCGGACCGCATGGGCGTCTATCGCGGATTTTCGGTCAAACTGCAAAACATGCTCATTTTCTCCATCATCGGCGCGGTGGGGCTGGGCTTTTTCGGCGCAGTCTTTTTTCAGGCAATCTACAACGCCCTCGAGACGGGCACGTTCGTCATCGACGTCAACACGGGCATGACTTTCTACGGCGGAATTATTTTCGGCGTCGTCGGCTTTCTGCTCGTGTGGTTTGTCTTGGGCAAACGTCTCTGCAAATCGGATGAACCCGTAAAGAAGTTCGGAGCGGTGGCGGATATCGCCGCTTGTCTCATTCCTCTGGCGCACGGGATCGGACGGATCGGGTGCCTTACGGCAGGCTGTTGTCACGGCGCGAAAACGGACGCATGGTACGGAATTTCCATGTGTTACGGCAAGACTGCGGACGGAACGTGGCTATTTGAAAAATACGTACCTGTGCAGCTATTTGAAGCAATCTTCCTCTTCGTTTTGGCAGGGGTTATGTTTTGGCTGTTCTTCAAAAAATTCGGCAAGGAAAATACGGGCAGATTCCCCTTACTTCCCGTCTACACCGTCGCGTACGGCGTGTGGAGATTTTTCATTGAGTACGCGCGCGCGGACGACCGCGGCGCAACCATCGTTTCTTTTTTGACCCCTTCCCAGCTCGTGGCGATCTGCATGGTGCTTTTGGGCGTCGCCTACTTCCTGCTGTGGTATTTTTTCAGAAGAAAAACGTCGGAAAACAAGGCGGAAGAAGTGACAACGGCGGAGACGAATGAGGGCGGAGTGCCGTCGGAAAATCAGCAATAAGGCGGGGGCAGGTGTGAGATGAAATACATAATCGCGTTGGATCAGGGCACGACTTCATCGAGAGTGGCGCTCGTGGACGAACAGGAAAAAATCACGGCGATCATGAGTCGGGAGTTCCCGCAAATCTATCCCGAGGAGGGGTGGGTGGAACACGATCCGTTGGATATCTGGGCGAGTCAGTACGGCGTGATGATGGAACTGTTTGCCAAGAGCGGCGTCTCGGCGAAGGACATCGCCGCCATCGGGATCACCAACCAACGCGAGACGACCGTCGTTTGGGATAAAAACACGGGCAAACCCGTGTACAACGCCATCGTCTGGCAATGCCGCCGCACGGCGGATATGATCGACGGGCTCAAAGCCACGCGCGGGGAGCTCATTCGTAAGAAAACGGGGCTGATCCCCGACGCCTATTTTTCCGCGAGCAAGATCGCCTGGATTCTCGACCACGTCGAGGGCGCGCGGGAACGCGCGGAACGGGGCGAGCTCCTGTTCGGAACGGTGGATACCTGGCTCGTTTGGAAACTGACGGGTGGAAAGAGCCACGTCACGGACGTGACGAACGCCTCCCGTACCATGCTTTTTAACATTGATACTTTGGAGTGGGACGAGGAGCTGTTGCAACTCTTCCGTATTCCCCGTTCCATGCTTCCTCAGGTCAAGAGCTCGGGGGATATCTTCGGGTACGCCAACGTGGGCGGCGAGGAGATCCCCATCGCAGGCATCGCAGGCGATCAGCAAGCGGCGCTCTTCGGACAGGGTTGCTTTGAGAAGGGGGAGGGAAAGAATACCTACGGCACGGGGTGCTTTCTGCTGATGAATGCAGGGGAGACCCGTCCGACCAGTCAAAACGGACTGCTGACGACGTTGGCGGCGACCGTGCGGGGACAAAAAGCGCAGTACGCGCTGGAAGGGAGCGTATTCATCGGCGGTGCGGTCATTCAATGGCTCCGTGACGAACTCCGTTTCTTCACCGAGAGTCGGGACGCGGAATACTACGCGCGCAAAGTTCCCGACACGGGCGGCGTGTATATCGTGCCCGCATTCACGGGGATCGGCGCGCCCTACTGGGATATGTACGCGCGCGGCACAATCGTCGGCATCACGCGCGGCACCAAACGGGAACACATCATTCGCGCCGCGCAGGAGTCCATCGCCTTCCAGTCGGCGGACCTCGTTTCGGCAATGGAACGGGACACGGGTATGCCGCTCAAAAGTCTGAAAGTGGACGGCGGCGCGTCGAGGGATAGCTTTTTGATGCAGTTTCAGGCGGATATTCTGGGCGCGGAAGTCATAAAACCCACCTGCCACGAGACGACGTCGCTCGGCGTGGCTCGTCTCGCCGGATTGACCGTAGGGCTGTGGAAGGACAAGCGTGCGCTTGCGAACGCGCAAGAGATCGATCGGCGCTATCTTCCCGATATGAGCGAGGAGACGCGCGTGGAGAAACTCAAAAAATGGCACCGAGCCGTGGATTGCAGCTTGGGTTGGGAAAGACCGTAAAAAAACTTCCGTTGCAGGCAACGGAAGTATCGAAATACATCGTTATAGAGAATTTGCAAAGCCCTTGGCGAGCTTTAAGAGCCTGTCTTTTTGGTTGTCCTGCGGATTGCAACAGGCGTGGAAAAGCAGCTTTTCAAGAAGGGAAGAATACCGATTTTGCGGAACGTCGAGGTTTGACAAATCACGACCCGAAAGGGCGAGTTCTTTGAGAGTCAGCGGCGCGCCCTCCGCTTTCATCTTGGCGAGAATTTCCTCCCAACGCCGCGCCGTGGGGGCTTTTGAGGTGTCGTCCATGCAGGCGGAAAAGTCCGATTGTTTAATCTTGATGAGATCGTCGATGATATCGTAATGGGCGACGAAAAAGCGGCGAAGCTTGTGCTCGTTCGTCTTGCAGTCGAGGTCGTACATATGCCATTCGACCAGGGCAGGTATGCGTTCAACGACTTTTTTGGGCGCTTTTAGACGCAGTAAAATCTCGCGTGCAATACGTGCCCCTTCCTTGGGGTGTGCAAAAGAATTTCCGTCCCGAAGGGTACAGAAGGGCTTGCCTACGTCGTGTAAGAGGGCGGCGAGCCGAACGACGTAGTCCGCGCTCTCTTTCTCCGCGTATTTCACCGCGCGCAGGGAATGTTCCAAGACGTCGTATTTATGGAAGTCGGCGCGTTGCGCCATGCCTTTGCCCAAAGTCAGTTCGGGCAAAATATACGCCAAAACCCCCGTTTTTTCCAAGAGCTGCAAGCCGTGGTAAGGGGCTCCGACGACGCCGCATTTTTGGTCGGCGGTGAGAATGGCGACGAGCTCGGCAAAGATGCGCTCGGGGGAGATGTCCTCAATGAGGCGGGCGTTTTCCGTCGCTCCGCGCAGACAGTCTTCGTCCGGCTCAAACCCTAACTGCGCCCCTTGACGGGCGAGCCGCATGAGCCGAAGTCCGTCTTCGCCGAATACCTTTTCGGCGTCGCCGACGGTGGTCAGCCGCCTTTCCCGAATGGCTTGTATGCCCCCCAAAGGGTCTTGAAATTCCTCCCGCGCGATATCGTAATAGACGGCGTTGGCGGTGAAGTCCCGACGCTTGGCGTCGAGGCGGATATCCTCGGTGAAAAAGGTTTCAACGGGGACATGGGTGCCCCGTACGTAGATATCCGAACGGAAAGAGGCGTACTCGTAATCGTGCGCTCCGTCCGAGAATTTCACCGTGCCCGTGTTGCGGTAGACCGCTTGCACGAAGTGGCCGTTTGCCTCGGCGATTTTTGAAAATTCCTCGGCGGACAGGGGGGAGCAAACGTCCCAGTCGTGAATACTCGGCGTGAGGCGCGCAAGATAGTCCCGTACGCTACCGCCGACGAGATAGAGAGGCTTGGGACAAGATTTTGCCAGATTTACTAATTTTTCGGGTAAAAGTTCACGCATTTTGTGGTCCTGAAAAAAATTTTTATATTTTCATTATATCAAATCCGAAAATAAATTGCAATTCTTTGCAAAGTGTTATATAATAGAATGGTGGAAAAAATTTTTCCGATATTTTACGAAAGGATAAGGATTTATGTACAACATTATTTACAACCCGGTAGCCGGGAAGCGCAAAGCGTATAAAAACCTGCAGGTCGTCGAACGCGTGTTCAAGGAACGCGAGGTGGAATATCAGGTATGGGAATCGGGTGGTATCCACGACGCGGAATATATTGCCCGCAAACTGACGCAGGAAGGAGAGACGAATATCATCGTACTCGGCGGCGACGGTACGCTTAACGAAGTGCTCAACGGGCTGGAAGATCCTTCCGTTTGTACCCTCGGTCTGGTGCCTTCGGGTACGGGGAACGACTTCGCGGCCAGAATGAATATCCCCCTCAATCCCGAAAAGGCGATTTTGCGTATCCTTGAAAATAAACCGCAACTCGTCAATTATATCGACGTGAGCGGTACGCGCAGTATGAACATCGCAGGACTCGGCATCGACGTGGACGTTTTGGAACGTTGTATGCGAGGAAGATTGAGAGGAAAACTCAAATATCTTTTCAGTTTGGTTCATAGCCTGTTCGCCTTCAAGGGGATCAAGGTGCGAATCGAGCGTGAAGGCATGGAAGCGGAGATGCGCGACGTGCTTATCTGTGCCGTTTGCAATGGCTCCGTGTTCGGCGGCGGCATCAAGATCTGCCCTGTGGCAGACCCGACGGACGATCAGCTCGACGTCGTCGTGGTCGATTGCATCGGCAGCGTGTTTGCGATCATCAAGGCGTTTATTACGTTGATGAAGGGCAAAGTGCTGGAATATCCTTTGACGACTTATTTCAAGACGGACAAAGTGACGTTTGTTCCCGAGGGAAAATGCCCCATTCAGTTGGACGGAGAAGTGTATCAGAATCATAAATTCGAAGCCAAACTTTGCAAGGGCTTGAAGTTCTATTGATCGCGAAAGGAGCACCTCGGGTATTTGACGAAGGCTCCCAAACGCAGAAAAAAGTGAGAGAAAAAGCATGATGACGAGTGGAAAATATAAAAAAATACTCGATGCAATGCCCCAGGGGGTGTTGGTTTTCGACGATCAGCTGCGCGTGAAATTCACGAACGCGGCGTTTCAGCACTCGTTTGCAAGCGGAACGATGAAAGGGACGCTCTCCCAAGTGCTTGCTTGTCCGCAGGAGGCGAAGTGCGGAGACGGCGTCGTCTGTAACGGTTGCGCCTTTTACCGCGTGATGCGCGCGGCGGTGGACGCGCAGACGGAAAGGGAGGAAGTGCTGCATACCAAGGTTGACCGCGGCGGGCATATGGACAAATTGTCCATGCGCATTTGCGTGCGCCCTGCCGATTCGAGCGGCAAACTCTTTTTATGCACGACCGAAAGCGCCTATCAGACGGAGATGGAACGGGATATTCTTTCCGCGCAACAGATCCAGCAACGGCTCCTGCCTGCCGGGAAGAGCGTGGGCGGCGTGACGTATGCGTACGCCTATATTCCCAAGTACGGCGTGGGCGGAGACCTGCCCGAGGTGTACGAGCTCGGCGGACAGACCTACGGCATTTTGTCCGACGTGTCGGGCAAGGGGATCTCGGCAGGGATGCTCTCCCCCTTCTTGAAGGCGGCGTTTGATAAAAAGGAACCCGATCTTGCGAAGGCGTTGTTTTCGCTCAACGGGAAGTTCAACGAACTCAGTCAGGACGAGCGTTCGTACATCACCGTTTCGGCGGTGCGCATCGATAAAAAGACGGAGACGTTGCGCTATGCGGTGGCAGGACACAACGCGCCCATTTTGCTCAAAAATCGGTATGGGATCCACGAGCTCGAATCCCCTGCACCCCCCATTTCCAACTGGATGCCCGATTTCGAGTATCAGGAAAAGCAACTGCCCTTCGAGAAAGGGGATTTGCTCGTCATGATGACGGACGGGGTGACGGAGTGCACGAATTCCGCAAAGGAAGAGTTCGGCATCGAGCGGGTGGAAAGCGTGCTCTTGCAGTCGCACGGCGCGGAGGATTTTATCGGCAAAATCAAGTCGGCGTTGCAGGTGTTCTGCGGCGGGGATTACTCGGATGACGTGACCGCCTTGGCGTTCGATTTGTAAGCGAAAAATTGTAAAAGGGCATACCATGTATGCGTTGAAATAAAAGATGAAGGAGTAGGAAAGGGACTATGGAACAAAAAAAGAAGTATTACGTAGGCATCGATTTGGGCGGTACGTTCATCAAGGGCGGCATCGTGGACGAAGCGGGGGAAATCGTCTATTCGGATAAAGTACCTACGGAAACGGAAAAGGGCGGCGAGAGAGTGGCGATGAATATTGCCGTGCTCGCGGATACGCTGATGGACGCTATGCACCTGACCAAAGACGACGTGGTGGGGCTCGGTATGGGCGTTCCCGGCATGATCGACAGCAAGGCAGGCAACGTCATTTTCGCAGGAAACCTGCAATGGAAGGATTTCCATATCGCCGAAAAAGTGTCCACCTTGATGGGCGGCATGAAGGTAAAAATTGCCAACGACGCCAACGTAGCGGCGCTCGGCGAGGCGAAATTCGGCGCGGCGAAGGGTTGCGAAAATATGGTCATGATCACGCTCGGCACGGGCGTAGGCGCGGGAATTATTGCGGAAGGAATGCTCCTCGAAGGGAATAAATCCGCCGGTGCGGAGCTCGGACATTCCGTCATCGTGATGGACGGCGAACAATGCAGTTGCGGGAGAAAAGGTTGCTTTGAGGCGTACTCGTCGGCGACGGCGCTCATTCGTGACACCAGACGCGCGATGGAAGCCCATCGGGACAGCGATATGTGGGAAATCGGCAGTTTGGACGAAGTGACGGGTAAGACGGCGTTCGATTATAAAGACGCGGATCCGTACGCGAAAGAGGTGGTCGATCATTATCTGAAACATTTGGCTTGCGGACTTGCGAACGTGGCAAATATTTTCCGTCCGGAAATTATTTTGCTCGGCGGCGGCGTTTGTGCGCAGGGGAATAACCTCGTCAAGCCCTTGCAAAAACTTTTGGATAAGGAAATTTTCGCAGGCGAACTCGGACCGAAGGTCAAAATCCGCATCGCGGAGCTCGGCAATTCGGCAGGACTTTTGGGCGCGGCAGCGTTGCTTATGTAAGGAAAATTCGAATAAAGAACCCCCGTTGGTTGAAGGGTTCAACCAACGGGGGTTTTGCGTTCATCAAAGACATGATAGGCTGTTAAGAGGGGAAATGACGTTCTACGACGAAAATTATTGTTCAAGAAATTGTTTTGAAATGAACGTTTTTGCACGGTAACCGAAGATAGAATTCCTAGTCTGACGCTCGCGAGCTCGCGATTCCGTCGGGCGTTCGCCCTCCTTACGGTTCCGTAGACCGACCCTCTATCCGGTTGAGCTAACGGTGCATTCATTGAATTGTAAAGATTTGCACCGTAAGAGCTACTGCGCTATGCGCAGAGCGTCGGCATAAATGCCTGGCCCGAACTCCTATATGTTTAGGATTTCAAGTGACTCTTACGGCGCACAGCAAAAGCCCATGGCGACAGGATTGCGAGGGTGCACCGTAAGAGCTACTGCGCTATGCGCAGAGCGTCGGCATAAATGCCTCGCCCGAACTCCTATATATTTAGGATTTCAAGTGACTCTTACGGCGCACAGCAAAAGCCCACGGCGACAGGATTGCGAGGGTGC
>JAGAJI010000075.1 GCA_017626135.1 Clostridia bacterium
CGACCGCCTTATTGCACTGTGAATTTGAGCAATTTCATGGGAAGGAGTAGGGCAGGTATGCGTTGAACGCATATCAGGGCGTTGTAAGCCGGAAGACCTGCCCCGTGTGGATAGACCGATTTTTGCGGATGGGCGAAAGGGAGGATTTACTGCAAGTCAAGCAGTCTTTTTTCCGTACGCAAAAAAACGGCGTTCGGAAAAAATTTTTTTAAGGAGGCGTTTTATGAAACGCAAAATTATTGTCATTTTATCTTTTCTTTTCCTGTTTGTCTTTTGCGGCTGTAATCCCTCGGGCTTGAGCCACGCAAAGTATTCCGTAGAGAGTACAGAGAACGTCGTCGTCATCACAGTGGAAGAGGTCAAGGATGCGAAATTCCTCATGGACATTATGGAACAGGCAAAGGCGGACGGCGAGTTGACGTATGAAACGTCGAACGGCATGATCACGAGCATCAACGGCAAAGCCAACCCTGCGGACTGGAGCTATTGCTGGATGGTGTATACGTCGGACGCGTCGATGGCGAATACGGAGTACGGCACGTATGAGTACGAAGGGCAGATCCTCGGCAGCACCGTTCTGGGTGCGGAAGCGCTCCCCGCCGCGGACGGTGGAATTTACGTGTGGGTGTATCAAAAATTTTAAGTGTACGGATAGGGCAGGTATGAGATGAACGACAAAAATCGACAAAAAATAACCGCGCTTGATTGCGCGTATATCGCGACCTTCGTTGCCCTCGTGATCGCCGTTCAGCTCGCGCTGTCCTTCGTGCCCGGGGTGGAGCTCGTCACCGTGCTATTCATCACCTTTTCCTTTGCGTTCGGCGCAAAACGGGGTATGATCGCGGCGGTTGCGTTTGCCCTTTTGCGGCAGTTCGTATTCGGCGTATTCCCCACCGTTTTGATTTTGTATCTGATCTATTTTCCTCTGCTCGCGCTCCTTTTCGGCGCGCTGGGAAGACGGGTACGACCGAGCGTGAAAAACCTGATTTGGTTGACTATCGTCGCGTGCGTCTGCACGGTGGGATTTTCCCTTTTGGATTGCGTGATCACCCCCTTATGGTACGCTTATACCGCGGCGGCGACGAGGGCGTATTTTTACGGCTCGCTGTCTTTCATGATTCCGCAAGTGGTCTGCACGGCGGTTTCGGTGGCGCTCCTGTTCCTACCCTTGACGAAAGTATTTTCTTGGGCGCACAAACGGTAAAACGAGAAAAGCTCGACTCGTCAGCGGGTCGAGTTTTCTTTACGTTCATGCAAGCGTAAATACAGCGTACCTATCCCCAAAACGAGCAGAGCCAGCAAAAGGAACCAGTAGAAGGTTCCGGCGAAATAGGGGAGCTCCTTCGAGAACCCGAAAAAACCCACGGGGGAGCGAATATCCATGAAAAAGTAGGGGTAGATAAGCCCTCTGCCGAAGTCCACGTGGAAGAGCTCCAAAAGGACGACGAAGGTGGAATACGCGAGGGGCGGAAGCACGCAAATCCATACCTGCCCCCTTCGTAAGGGGATAAATTCCCGATCGACGAAGAAATCGGCGACGGCGAAAAGGGGAGCGAGAATATGGGTGAGCCAACTGGAAAACGCCCACAGGTGATAGCTCGGATCCCCGAACGGCCCGAGCAGACAGGTGAACACCAGAAAGGTCACGGTGATGGAGACGGTGAAGATATATTTGAGTACGTACAAAAACGCAGGCGGTTTTTTTCTGAAAAGCGCGCATACTAAAAAGGCGAGCATGGTTCCCCCGATCCAAACGTTCGATTGTGCGGTGAAATACAGGAAACGCTTGCTCCAATGGGAGTAGCCGTGCGCCCTGGCTTCGAATATGCTGACGAGAAGTCCGCCCAAAGAGGTGAGAACGGTGAGACCTTTCAAAAGCAGAGATAGTTTTTTTGCGCGTGATTCCGTCATATCCGCCAGTATGGGCAAAAGCGTCGAAAAAATACCGAAAATCGTAAAAAAAGTCTTGCTTTCTTAGCGGAGATTTGGTATAATAAAGAAACGAGGATATATTTATGAACTATGACAAAGCGAAAGCGTTGCTCGAAGAAAAGGGGCAAACGCAACTGTTACGATATTACGAAGAATTAGACGAGAGGGGCAGGACAAACCTGCTCGCAAGTATTCAAAGCATCGACTGGAGTTTCGAGGACGCCTTGGCGCACCCTGCGGACATGAGCGGCAAGGGGCGGGATATCCATCCCATCGACGGGCTCTCTCTTGCAGAAATTCAAAAAAATTACGCCGTCTACAAGCAGGCGGGCGTGGAAGCGATTCAAAGGGGCAAAGTGGCGGCGGTGTTGCTGGCAGGTGGTATGGGTACCCGACTTGGCGTGGACGGCCCCAAGGGCGCGTACGATATCGGGCTCACCAAGCCCTTGTATATCTTCGAACAGCAGATGAAAAATCTGATGGAAGTGACGGAGGAGTGCGGCGCGACCGTCCCTCTCTATATCATGACGAGCGACAAAAATCACGAGCAGACGGTGGAGTTCTGGAAGACGCACGGCTACTTCGGCTATCCCGAAAGCGAGGTGCGGTTTTTCAAACAGGACATGGCACCTGCCGTCGGGTACGACGGGAAGATTTTGCTCGAACGCAAGGACGCGGTGGCGCTTTCGCCCAATGGCAACGGCGGTTGGTTCTCCTCGATGGAGCGCGCGGGGCTGTGCGAGGACTTGCAAAAACGGGGTGTGGAATGGATCAACATCTACGCGGTGGACAACGTGTTGCAGCGCATCGCCGATCCCGTATTCGTGGGGCGACCATTCTTTCGGGTGTCAACTGCGGTGCGAAAGTCGTGCGGAAAACGGTGCCCGAGGAAAAGGTGGGAGTGCTTTGTTTAGACGGGAAACAACCCGATATCATCGAATATTACGAGCTGACGGAGGAGATGGCGAATCAGCGCGACGGGCAGGGCGGACTTGCCTATTGCTACGGCGTGATTTTGAATTATCTGTTCCGTTTTGCCCAATTGCGGGAAGTCGCGGGGGACAAAATTCCCGTGCATATTGTAGAAAAGAAGATCGAATGCGTGGACGAAACGGGCGTTTCCCGCAAGCCCGAAAAGGAGAACGGGAAGAAATTTGAGACGCTTGCCGTCGATCTCATCAAGCCCATGGGTACGGTGTTGCCCTTCGAAGTGGCTCGTGAACGGGAGTTTGCGCCCATCAAAAATAAGACGGGTGTGGACAGCGTGGAGTCCGCAAGAGAATTATTAATAAAGAACGGAGTGGAATTATAATGTCGGAGAAAGAGGTAGAAAAAGAATTGAAGGCGCAAGAGCAAGCGCAAGAGGAGAAGGAACAAAACGAGTTGGCACGCTTCGTCGAATTGCTTGCCGAACTCAACAACGAGGCGATGGAAATGCTTGAGACGGGAGATCTAAGCGGCTTATATCCGATGAACGATACGGTGGAGGAACTTTTCTCCATTCAGCACGGCAACGAGGACGAGTTGTATACGGGCATCGACAAGGAAGCGAAACTCATCTACGGCAACTTCAACGCCCTCGTGCAACTGACCGAACGGGTGGGTGAGCACGAGTGGTCGGAAGAGGCGTCCGCAAACGCGCGGACGTGTCTGGAAAATATCTTGCAGACAAGCCTCAAAATCATTCGGATGTACGGTTTACTCGATTGAGGTGAAAGGTGGGCGCACTATTGTTGGCGTTGATCTACGTCTGCTTTATTTCTTTGGGCTTGCCCGATTCCCTGTTGGGTTCGGCTTGGCCTGTCATGCACGCGGAAATTTCCGTCCCCGTATCCTTTGCGGGGATTATTTCTACGGTCATTTCCTTGGGCACGATTATTTCCAGCCTCTTTTGCGACCGATTGAATAAAAAATTCGGTTCGGGGTTGGTGACGGCGGTGAGTACCGCGATGACGGCGGTATCGCTGTTCGGATTTTCGATTAGCAATCAATTTTGGATGCTCATTCTGTGGTCAATTCCTTACGGACTCGGCGCGGGCGGTGTGGACGCAATCCTGAATAACTACGTCGCTCTCCATTACAAGCCCCAACATATGAGTTGGCTCCATTGTTTTTGGGGCGTCGGCGCATCGATCAGTCCGTATATCATGAGTTTTGCGCTCGTGGGTTTGCAGGACTGGAGCGCAGGATATCTCATCGTATCCATCATTCAGATCGTACTGACGGCGGTGATTTTTATCAGCATTCCCCTTTGGAAAAAGGTGGCGAATTGCAAGAAGACGACGGAAGACGAAACCGAAGTCAAACCCGAATCCGAGCAAAAGCCGCTCTCCTTGAAGGAGATTTTCCAAATCCCCGGTGCGATCTATTGTTTCATTCTGTTTTTCTGCTATTGCGCGTTGGAGTCGAGCGCGTCCCTGTGGGCGAGTACCTACCTCGTGGACGTGCACGGCGTGGAGGCGGAAGTCGCCTCGGCGTTTGCCAGTCTGTTCTACATCGGCGTGACGGTGGGCAGGGGAGTCAACGGCTTTTTGGCGATGAAGTTCAGCGACAGAACGTTGATTCGTACGGGACTTGGCATTATCACCGTGGGGGTATGCTTGCTTCTGTTGCCTTTGCCGAGTATTATGGCGTTTATCGGATTCGTGGTGATCGGGCTCGGTTGCGCGCCCGTCTATCCTTGCATTATCCACATGACTCCCGACGTGTTCGGGAAAGAGCGCTCGCAGGCGATGATCGGCGTGCAGATGGCGGCGGCGTATACGGGGTATCTCTTACTGCCTCCCCTCGTGGGGGTGATTGCGGATTTGTTCGGCATCTTCCTGCTCCCCGTGTGCCTAGTGATTTTGCTCGTCAGCATGATTTTCATGCACGAAACGCTCTATAAAAAGACGAAAACGATATGAGGAAAAGCCGTGTTTTGCGTAGAGCAAAACGCAGCTTTTTACAGCTCGCGCGAACGCCCTTCGCGCGAGCTGTTTTTTGCAAACGAAGGGGGCAGGTATGCGTTGAAATCCCTTTTACAGGATATTCCCGACGTGGAAGGTATATCCTTTTGGCAGGTTTTCGGACAAGCCGATGAGCACCTCGATTTTGGGAAGTGCGCTCGAATATTCCTCCACGTACAAATACCCGATCGCCTCGTCGAGCTGATAGTCGATCTCCTGCAAGGGAATGTGCGGAATCCATACGTGCATCACCATTTTCTTGGTATCCCAAAGCTCCCGCACGGCAAGTCCGTCCCCGTAATTGACCGTCCCGTGTTCCGTCTTGTCTTTAAGGGAGCGCAGGGCGGTTTCAAACGTTTGGAAGGTCGTCTGTACGTAATGAATTTCATAAAAGGAAACGCCCAAAATCAAACCGAGCGTAATAAAAATACTGGCAATCGTACGGATCATTGCGTTCTCCTTCGACTAAAAAATAACGGACTTACCACAGCGCTTCCTCCCAGTTCAAATTAAAAACTTCGTACTTTTCGCCCTTGACCTGCAGGTACGATTTGCCCGTTCCGTCCACCGTAAAAACGAGTACTTTTTTGAGTTCATCGCAACCATGGTCTTTCAGAACGCCTAAAAAGTAGTGCTCATCCCGTTTGGAAAGTTCCACGTTATGTTCGTCGAATTTTCCCTCTTCCACGATGAGTACGGGCAGGGAAGTTTGCAATTTTTCATAGTCCTTTTTCGGGAGCGCGGAGAAATTCCCTTCCGATTCGTACAGAGCGTAATCGACGGCGTCGAGCGAAAAATACCCTTGCGAGCGCAAGCTCTGAATCAAGTCGGACACGTTGAGATTGTTCGCTTTGAGCTGAGAATCGTCGATGCCGTTCTTGTTGATCACGACGCTCGTCCTACCGCTAAGCACCGTTTTTGCGCTTTGGAAACTCAAATCGAGCACACAGACGATCTGGTGCAGAAAATATACGGTTAGAATGGCAATCACTCCGTAGAGAAGTGGGGTGGAAGTGTCCGCCATGGGAATGCAGGCGAGGTCGGCGATGATGAGGGTGATGACGAACTCGTATGGTTGCATTTCCCCGATCTGCCGCTTGCCCATCAACCGCATGACGAAAAACAGGGTAATGAAAATGATGACGGTGCGGATAAAGATAAGTCCCATAGTTTTATTTTGGGAAAATTGCAAAAAAATATGCCCAAACGCTTGCTTTTTATCGCGGGGAAGAGTATAATATTTCCAAAGAGTAGTTTTGGCGCGTCAAGTGCCACCGAACGGGACGTTGTCGGTGGACGAAAGAGGGGAGCTCCTTCTGCGGTGCCAAGGCGCGTCCGCTAAAAATGGGGTGGGCAGGTATGCGTTGAACGCATTTTTGACCCACTACAATCGCGGACCTCACTGAAATTTCGGGAGGTTTTTTATTATGTCACAAAAGAAGTTGAAATGGTGGGAGCGGCTGTTGTTTTCAGACCTGCTCGCGGGGCAAAGTATGAGCCGTAAGATCGCCGTCATCGGCGTAATGACGGCGGTGATGGTGGTGGCGAATATGTTCTTCGAGTTCAAGCTCGCGGAAACGCAATTTTCCTTCACCCTCGTGCTGTCGGCGTTGACGGGGGTGATCATCGGGCCCCTCTTCGGGTTCGTCGCCTGCTTTATGGGAGACTTGGTTGGATTTTTCTATCATTCCGCCGGGTTTGCGTATCTGCCGTGGATCGGGATTTCGTTGGGGCTTACCGCCGTGATTGCAGGGCTCGTTATCAACGGA
>JAGAJI010000076.1 GCA_017626135.1 Clostridia bacterium
CAACCTGAGCCAGAATCAAACTCTTGATTTTAATTGATTAAAGTCGTTATCGATTTCTCAATAACAACGGCTCTAACTAATTTTTGTTATCTCTTTGCTGACTTGCTTTCAAGGTTACTTAAGTTGTCTTAAGTTACTTTTGAAAAATTAACGGAAATTACCTTTCATTTGCATATTGTCAAATAAAATCTCATTTCTTTCTTATTCCATTTTTAATCTTCTAAATCCGAACTTCAGTTCGGGCTTCGCGTTTCCTCCGCGACAGCTTGTATATGATATCACATATCACTCGCTCTTGTCAACTGTTTTTCATTACTTTTTTGAATTTTTTTTATCTTTTTTCAAAAAGTTTTTTTGAAAACGGTTGGCGTCTCGGATCGTCTTTCGCCTTGCGGCGTACTCACGCGACAGCTTGTATACTATACCACTTTCGACGGGAAAAAGTCAATATTTTTTCGAAACTTTTTTCGACAAATTTTTTCTTGTAATATTCGTTGCATTTTTTGATCTTCTTTCACAAAATCACAGGAAATTCGGCTCTTTTACGCGCGCGTGCGCGTCCTATATTATATAATATAGAATCAAGTGCAAAGCGGCGCGTTTGCCTTGACATTTTTCGCCGAACGTGGTAGAATATCGAATAGAGGAAAAAAAGTATGAAGACGAATTTATTAAAAACGGTGGGTGCGTTGGCGCTCGCGGCGAGCACGACCCTCTGCGGTTGCGTTTCGCAAACGGAAAGTTCCTCCTATACCAAAGAGGACTACGCGCTGCAGATGAACGTGGATTTTCCGTCCTGCGACGATCTGCCCGACGGCAACGGCAAGGCGGCGAAGGTGTTTTTATTGCTCGGGCAGAGCAACGCCTCGGGGTGCTCCATCGTGGAATATCTACAATTGAATACCGACGAAGCGACGTTCGCCAAGTACGAGGCGGGGTTTGAAAACGTCAAAATCAATTACTGCATCGACAATCAGTACGTGTCTTCGGACGGGGAGTTCGTGCCCGTGGATCTGACCTGCGGTTGCGGCAACGGATTTTTCGGGCCCGAAGTGGGCATGGCGGAAGTCCTGTCCGAGGCGTTCGCGGAAGAGGACGTCTTTATCCTGAAATACACCATGTCGGGGTATAGCCTCGGCAATCATTGGCTGTACGACGGCGAGCGCGCGTGGATCTACGACGCGTGCATGACGTTCGTGGAGACGTATATGAATGCGCTGACCGCCAAAAATTATCGGGCGAGTCTCGACGCGATCTGCTGGATGCAGGGGGAGTCGGACACCAACGAGCGTTGTGCGGCGGCGTACTACGACAATCAAACGAAGTTTATTGCCTATCTCCGTGAGGATTTGGCAGCTTACGCCGACGGGGAAATCTATTTCATCGACGCAGGTATTTCCAGCAGTCCGTATTGCCTGCCCGGGTATCCGCAAGTCAATCAGTCGAAAAAGGAAATTGCCGAACTCTCCCCCTATAACGTCTATTTCAGCACGATCGATATGGGGTTGACCACCCTCTACGAGCCCGATTACAATCCCGATCTCGGACATTACGACAGCCTTTCGGAAATTGCGTTGGGGCAAAAGTTCGGGGAAGCGTTGGTGAACATTTATAAAAAGGAGAATTGAAAAAGAACGGGCGTCGCGAACGCTTGCCTTTTGCAACGGGAAGTGGTATAATAAAGGACGGAATCAAATGGAAGGCGGTCTCGTCCGCCCCCGAGAAGGAATACTATGTTTTTGAAATTGAGAATTGTTTTTACCATTCTTTCGGCAATCTTTGCCGCAGCGGTGCTCCCCGTCGGCGCGTGGCTCGGCTTGATCCCCGCAATCGCTTGCGCCGCAGCAGCAGGCATCTGTTTCGTCGTCATGCTCTTCTTTAAGCAGGAGCAACTGAAACGGGAGTCCGAGGCTACCCAAGACCCCGAAGAGTCCCCCGAAAAAACTTCCGAATCCAAGGAAGAGAAAAAATAACCGCTAAAAGGTGTTAAGAACGCCTTAAAAACAGAAATGATCGCTTACAGATATTTGTGATGTTAGATGTGGAGCCGCCCCTCCGATTTGTCAATCGGAGGGGCGGCTTCTTTGCATTTTAAGCACATTTTAAGCACCCGTTTTACAAAAACGGGAATACCAGGTATGCGTTGAGCGCAAAAATCGCCGTCCTTTTCAGGACGGCGGTCGTTTTCAATCTCTGTCAAAACTTTCGATCATATCGAGAAATTCCTCGAAACGGTACAAATCCTCGGGGGTGTAGTAATCGATATAGATCCGCCCCTTTTTGTCATTCCCGATGAGGGAAACTTTGGTGCGGTAGACCCGCCGCATCCGCTCGACGAAGGCTTTGAGCTGCTCGCTCTTCGCTGCCGCCTGCACCTCTTTCTGTTTCTGTAAGATCTCGGGCGGCGTCAGGAATGCCTTGACCGCGCGCTCCATTTCCCGCACGGAATACCCCCGCTTGATTGCGCTTTGGGCGAACCCGAGCTGTTGTTCCTGCGGTACGCGTACGAGCGTCCGCGCGTGCCCTGCGGAAAGTTGACCGCTCTCCACGAGCCCCACCACCTCGGGGTTCAAGGTGAGCAGTCTCAACGTGTTGGCAACGGCAGGGCGGGAACGCCCGATGAGCGCCGCCACGTCGTCCTGCGTAAACCCGTGGTCCTTGACGAGGGATTTCATCAGATACGCCTCTTCCATCGCGCCGAGGTTCTCCGCTTTGAGCTTTTCAATCAAAGAAAAACTCTCCGCGTTTTTGTCGTTGAACTCGTACACGCGCACTTCGAATTCCGATACGCCCATGGACTTCGCCGCCTGAAAATCCCGTTCCGCCGCCAAAAGCGCATACCTACCGTTTGCGGTCGCGTTGACGGAAAACTCCGGCGTGCCGTTCAAAAGGAAATACGCCGCACGCGTGCGGAGCTCCTTCGCGTCCCAGTCCTCCGCGCTCGTCTTCGTGTCGATGAGCGACGCGCGTACCGTCCGTTTTTGATAATCCACGTTGAACGCCTTTCTGCGTCTTGCCCGTTTCATAACTTCTCCTTCTCTTCTTCCCACGCAAGTCGCGTTCGTCGCGTACATGGGTGGGGCGTTTTGTTAAAAGACTTAATTTTCTATCGTCCAAAACGGAGCCTGTCAAGGCTCCGTTTCGTGCGTATCATTCGTTCGTATTTTCGCCGTCCGCGGGCGTTTCCTCTGCGTTTTGCGCAGGCTCTTCCGCCTTGGTTGCAGGCTCCGCAACGGGCTCTTCCGTCTTGGGTTCGTCCGTCTTGGGCTCGTCCTTGACCATACTTGCAAAGGGGTTCTTCATGCGCTCTTCGCCGTTCTTATCCATCTCCGCGATGACTTCCTGCCAGTTTGCGCCCTTCATGAGCATTTCCACTTCTTCGGTGTAAATGGTCTCCTTTTCCACGAGCACGCGTGCCATGTTATCCAAAATGGAGCGATTTTCCATCAAGAGTTTGGTCGCCCTTGCGTGCGCCTCGGAGGTCAGACGGCGAATTTCTGCGTCGATTGCCGCCGCCGTTTCTTCGGAGTACACTTTGTCGGTGTGACCGTATTCCATACCGACGAACACGGGCTGATCGGAGTCGTACGCCACCAAGCCGAGCTTATCGCTCATGCCGTACTGCGTCACCATACGGCGCGCCGTCGCCGTTACCATACGCAAGTCGCCGCTTGCGCCCTGCGTCACGTTCTTCACGACGAGCTCTTCGGCAACTCTGCCGCCGAGCGTCATACAGATATCGTCGAGCATTTCGTTGTAGGAAGTGAATACGCTGTCCTCCGCCGGACGGGTCATCGTGAAACCACCTGCGCCGTTGCCGCGGGGAATAATCGTCACTTCGTGCACGGGATCGCAATATTTGCAAAGCCCCGCAAGCACGGCGTGCCCTGCCTCGTGGTAGGCGATGATGCGCTTGTCTTCTTCGGTCATGACGTAGCTCTTTTTCTTCAAGCCCATCTCCACCTTATCGACCGCGTCGAAAATGTGCACGTTTTCAATGAATTTCTTGTTTTCGCGAGCCGCGAGGATTGCCGCCTCGTTCAAAAGGTTGGCAAGATCCGCACCCGAGAATCCCGCCGTGATACGCGCAATCGTCTTGAAGTTGACGTCGGGCGCCATGGGTTTGTTTCTCGCGTGGACTTTGAGGATCTGTTCACGCCCCTTCACGTCGGGAAGGTTGACGGTGATTTGTCTGTCAAAACGACCGGGACGAAGGAGCGCAGGGTCGAGAATGTCCGCACGGTTGGTCGCCGCCATGACGATGATACTCTCCGTGCTTTCAAAGCCGTCCATCTGCACGAGGATTTGGTTGAGGGTCTGTTCGCGTTCGTCGTGACCGCCGCCAAGTCCTGCGCCGCGTCGTCTGCCTACGGCGTCGATTTCGTCGATGAAGATGATACAGGGTTGATTTTTCTTCGCCATGTCGAAGAGGTCGCGCACACGCTTTGCACCCATACCCACGTACATTTCCACGAAGTCGGAACCGGAAACGGAGAAGAAGGGTACGCCCGCCTCCCCTGCCACCGCTTTCGCGAACAGGGTTTTACCCGTGCCCGGAGGGCCGACGAGGAGCACGCCCGTAGGAATTTTCGCGCCGAGCGCTTGGAATTTTTTGGGGGATTTGAGGAATTCTACGACTTCTTTAAGCTCTTCCTTTTCTTCTTCCGCGCCTGCAACGTCCGAGAAACGCACCTTTAAGTTGCTCTGCATTTGCGCTTTGGACTTACCGATGTTCATCGACGACGGATTCGCGCCGGACGTGCTACGGAGCACCATCCAGAACACCACGCAAAGCAAAATCAACCCGAAGAAGGGCAGCAGGCTCGACCAGATACTACCTGCGTTGGGATCGGCAAATTCCAAACTGAAGGGGAGCTGCGAAAGTCCGCTGTTCACGTGCTCGGGAGCGAGTAACGCAAAGAAACTGTACAGGGAATCAAAGCTGTAGATTTCGGGAGCAATGGTCGTATAGGTAGCGATGACTTTATCGCCGTCTTTGACGACTGCCGTCCATTTGTACGGTTCCACAGACAGCTCGGTGATTTTCGTAATCACCCCGTCCCCGTTGATATCCGTCCCCGTGAAAGTCTCTTTGAGCAATACTGCAAATTCGTCGAACAGGATTTTTTTCGCGCCTCCGACGACGTCCATCAGGAGTACGGCAAGCAATACAACGAGCAGGACAGCCGCAACGACCCAAATAATTGTTTTCGTTTTCTTATTCAAAATTCTTTCTCCTATATGAAAAATAATTAACAATATTATTTTAGCATATTAAAAAAGGTTTTTCAAGCGTTTACAACCCGAAAAACCAAACATTTCGCAAACGTTCACACACTTAACACAAATCCGCATAAAATTTTGTCGAAAGGGGTGGCGACGCGCCACGGCATTATCTTACTACTGAATCGTCCGTTCTTTAAGAATGGCCGTATGTGTATGGGCGTGCATGGCTCGCGGGCTCCCTTGTGTTAAAGAGAGCCGGCGGCGTAGCCGTTGAGGGATTGTAGATGAGTCCGCTTTTGTGGGCTCTGCCCACACCTCAATTGAGTGTCCGTATCTTTCGCCCATAGGCGATAGAACCGCTCCGCGGTTCGTGACGCAACCTTCGGTTGCTTATTAGGGGTCCGTTACGCGACTGCGTCGCGGTGGCTCTGCCACACCGCCAAGGGGCGCTGCCCCCTGTTACAGGAAACTTTCGATCAGGATTTTCAAGCCGATGGCGATCAGGACGACGCCGCCGAACATGGACGCTTTGTCCGCGAGCTTGCCGCCGAGCAGCTTTCCGATATACACCGCCCCGACGCTCAAACCGAACGTGCAGACGCCGATCACACCCGTCGCGCCCCATACGCCGAGCGCCAACCCCGTTTCCGAGATCGCCGCCATCTGCAACGTCACGCCCACCGCCAACGCGTCGATCGACGTCGCGATCGCCTGTGTGAACAGCTCCCAAAGCGTGAGCTCTTTTTCGGGCATTTCTATCGGTGAACGCATACCTGCCCCCGTCGTTTGCACGTTTTCCGCATTTTTCATGCACGGGCACGCCTGCTCTTTTTCCAACTTTTTCACGCGAAATTCTTGGATTCCTTCCCACAACATTCTGCCGCCGAGGAAGGCAAGAAGTCCAAACGATATCCACGCCGAAACGGACTTGAACGCGTCCATGAACGCGCCTGTTACGATCTCCGTGATATAGTACCCGATCACGGGCATCAGGAACTGGAAAAAGCCGAAGAACAGTCCGATCAACAACACTTTCTTTACGGGCATTTTCGGGTATAACATCCCGTTCGCCATGCCCACCGTGCACGCGTCCATCGAAAGGGCTACGGCTAATAACAATATTTCCCAAATCTGCATAAACGGTATTCCCTTATAAACAATTTTTCTCTTTCAAAACCGCCAGCACGTCCCCAAAAATCTCTTCGGGACTTTTTTTGCCGTCCACGCAAACGACGCGCTCGGGCTCGGCGCTCGCGATTTTTTTATACCCTGCGTATACCCGTTCGTGGAACTCCATACCGGCGAGCTCCAACCGATCGTTCTGGTCGGCGCCGTGCTTTCTCGCAAACGCGTCCTTGGGCGACAGGTCGATGAAAATCGTCACGTCGGGCGCATAATTTTTCAACGCGTAGTCGTTGATTCGGCTCACGAACTCCTCGCCCAAACCACGCGCGTACGCCTGATATGCGAGCGACGAATCCACGTACCGATCGCAAATGACGAGCTTGCCCTCGCTAAGAGCAGGTTCCACCCGATCGTGCAAATGCTGCACCCTCGACGCCGCGTAGAGGAGCGCCTCGCACTCGTCCGTCATCTCCATGTTCTTGCCGCTTAGCAAAATCTCGCGGATCGCCTCGGAAATCTTGCCGCCGCCGGGCTCCCTCGTAAAGATATGGGGAATATTCTGTGCAGTCAGATACTCGCTGAGTAACTTAAGCTGCGTGCTCTTGCCGCACCCGTCGCAACCTTCAAACGTGATAAATTTACCTCTTTTCATAGCCCGTTTCCTCTTTGTATACTAAAATTTTATCCTCGTGAATCCCGAATACGTTGTCCGCCTTTCGGAGCAATTCAATCTTGTCTTTCTCCACCCGTTCCCCTGCCCAAATCAAGGGGACGCAAGGGGGGAAGAGCCCGCAATCCGCCGCGCAAATCCTGCCTGCACAATCCTGCAATTTCACCCACTCCGTTTGCCCGTTTTTACGCAAAACGAGGGGGGCAGGTATGCGTTGAGTTTGTTTTTCGGGGGAGCAGAAATACCTTTCGAACAGCTCGGTTAAACGGGTTTTCAACCGCTCGAAATCCCGTAACTTCGTCGCGGGGGAGAGGTAGAACATAAGCACGTTCCCGTCGCAAAACTCCGCATAAATCCCTTCCTCTTCCAACTCTTTTTCCACGTCGAACGCCCGATTTCCAAACAGCGCGCAGACCTTCGTCCAGTCGTCGTTGCTTTGGATTCGAGGGTGTTTCTGAAATTCCCACGCCGCCTCTTCGAGTTCTACGTTTCTCGGATACTTGACGGCGTATTCCACGCTCGCCATGATGGGGTAGGACGGGCTCGTCGTGCGGAAGATATCCACCCCCTCGCGCAGAGCCGCTGCGCACCTTTCCGTTCGAGCAGACACCACCGCGCCTTGCGTGAACGCAGGCAAACTCTTGTGCACCCCGTCCACCCAAAAATCGGCGTACGTCCCTGCGTAACGGGTTTTGTCCTCGTGCAGATGTCCCCCGTGCGCACCGTCGACGAGGAGCAATTTCCCCCTCTCGTCGCAATACTCTCTTACCCAACGCAAATCGGGCACGTTCCCGTAGTAGTCGGGGGAGACGAGCAAAATCCCGTCCGCAACGTCGAAAATCTCCGTACACGCAGACGCAGGCGCCTCGTTTTCATAAAGCAAAGGGGTCAAGCCCAACAACTTACAGCCGTTGAATACGCTCTTGTGCCCGTTCTTCGGCAGGGCGACCGATTTCACCCCGAGTGACTTCGCCGCGTACAGCATGGAGAGCACGCCGCAGGTACTGCCGTCCGTTAAAATAAAACTCTTCGCCGCGCCCAAAATCTCCGCGATCTCCTTTTCCGCCTCCAAAATACAACCCCTGGGAGCGGACAAATTGTCTGAAAAGGAGAGTTCCGTGATATCCCACCCGCCCACTTTGTGCCCGGGCGTGTGAAAAGACAGATGCGGCTCGGTTGCGTTTTCGAGCAACATCTGATAAATACGGCACTTCTTCAAGGTCTCTTGGTCACGGAAATACTTTTGCATAAATAAATAATAAACTTATAAATATAAATGAAACACCCTATACAGGTATTAATTTAACAAGATAAATCGTATGAATATTCTTATAAGGAAAAAGGAGCGCCGAGTTTCGGAAATAGAAATTCGGCGCACCGTTTACATACGAACTTACTTTTTGGGTTTCATCGTGGGGAAGAGAATGACGTCGCGAATGGTGGCGCTATCCGTGAGCAACATCACGAAACGGTCAAGCCCCATCCCCAAGCCGCCCGTGGGGGGCAAACCGTATTCCAACGCGTTGATGAAATCTTCGTCGAGCTGCGCTTCGTTGTTCCCCTTCGCGCGCTTCGCCTCGATCTGCTTGACCATACGCTGTTTCTGATCGATGGGATCGTTGAGCTCGGAAAAGGCGTTGCCGTACTCGTGGCCGCAGATGAAGTATTCGAAACGTTCGGTGAACGCAGGGTCGGAAGGTTTCCGCTTCGCCAAGGGGGAGTTCTCGACGGGGTAGTCGTAGATGATCGTAGGCTGAATGAGCTTATCTTCCACGAAGGCGTCGAAGAGTTCGATGAGCACCCAGCCCTTCGTTGCGTTTTCGTGTTCGAGCTCCACGCCAAGATTCGCCGCCGCCGCTCTCGCGTCCTCGTCCGTCGCCCAGTCGTTATAGTCCACGCCGGCGTACTTCTTCACCGCCTCCGCCATGGTGAGGCGTTCCCAGTTCCCCATGTGGATTTCCGTGCCCTGATAGGTGATATCGAGCGTGCCGCAAACGTTGCGCGTGACCGTCTTGTACATTTCCTCGATCATGTCCATCATGCCGATATAATCGGTGTACGCCTGGTACATTTCAATGGAGGTGAACTCGGGGTTGTGGTAAGCGTCCATACCCTCGTTGCGGAAGATACGCCCCACTTCGTAAACCCGATCCAACCCGCCGACGATGAGACGTTTCAAGCAAAGCTCCGTCTCCACGCGCATATACATATCCAAATCGAGCGCATTGTGATGCGTCTTGAACGGACGGGCGTCCGCACCGATTTCCATAGGCAGAAGGGTGGGCGTGTCCACTTCAAGATAGCCGCGGTCGTCGAGGAAATTGCGGATCTCCTTCAAAATTCTCGAACGCATACGGAAGGTGTCGCGCACGTCCTTGTTCATAATCAAATCAAGGTGACGCAAACGGTACTTCATATCCTTGTCCTGCAAGCCGTTGTATTTTTCGGGCAGGGGAAGAAGGGACTTCGTGAGCAGCACGAGCTCGTTGACGTGCACGGAGACTTCCCCCGTCTGCGTCTTGAACACGAACCCTTTGATGCCGAAGATATCGCCGATGTCGTAGTCCTTTTTATAGGACGCATAGTTTTCTTCGCCGATATCCTGACGGGTTACGTAAATCTGAATGAGTCCGCTCTTGTCGGAAATGTGCGAGAAGGACGCCTTGCCCATAATACGGCGGGACATCATACGCCCCGCGAGGCATACCGTCTTGCCTTCGTATGCTTCAAAATTGTTTTTGATCGTTTCCGAATCCGCATCCACGGGGTACTTCACCTGTTCGTAAGGATTCTTGCCTTCGGAAATCAGCTTTGCGAGCTTCTCTCGACGAATTCTCGCCTGCTCGATGAGCTGTTCTTCTTCGGACGCCTCCACAGGCGCCTTCACGTTCTTGTTTTCTGCCATTTTTAATTAACCTCTTAATTATTTACCCACGCAAAATTAAGTTCAACTCGTACATGGGTGCCTCGTTTTGTAAAATTTTAGGAAATTTCGCGCACGTAAAGCTTGTATTCTCCATCGGGAGCAAGCACTCTCACCACGTCGCCGACCTTGTGCTTCAAGAGCGCTTTGCCGACGGGGGACTCATTAGAAATCTTATTTTCCATCGCGTTCGCCTCGGTGGAGCCGGTGATCTCGTACACCTCTTCCTCGTCGAGGTCCTCGTCGTAGACGCGGACTTTGGAGCCTACGTGCACGTAGGACGTGTCGCTGTTCTCCTCGATGATGACGGCGTTTTTAATCTTGTAGTCAAGTTCGACAATCTCGCCTTCGTTCGCCGCCTGCTCGTTGCGCGCCGCGTCGTATTCCGCGTTTTCGGAAAGGTCGCCGTGGCTTCTCGCCTCGGTGATTCTGTCCACGATTTCCTGACGCTTGTCCGTCTGCAAATACTTCAAGCGTTTTACCGCCTCGTCGTAACCCTTTTGTGTCATAATAAACTGCTGTTCAGCCATGTGATTCCTCCTGTTCCGCGATTTATCATATTCGGATTTTCCCGTCTTTATACCACGATCGCGTGGAATAAAAGTACGCGAAAAAAACCGTTCGCTTGCGGAACGTAAAAATACAACCGTGACTTTTCGTTGTTCGAAAGCCACGGCACCGTATTTGATTATCCTTATTATACCCTATTTTTTGGGGTTTGTCAATGATTTTTATAAGTTTTCAAAAGAATTTCCGCCGATTTATCGGTTTTGCGCCAAAAATTTCGACATTCTGTCAAACGCCTCCGAGAGGGAATTCATGCTCGTGGCGTAAGAGAGTCGGACGTTGTGCTCCCCGAATTGCCCGAACGCGTTGCCGGGAACGACGGCTACCTTTTGACTTGCGAGCAAGCCGTTTGCGAACGCCTCACCGTTCAAACCCGTCGAGCGGACGGAAGGGAAGGCGTAGAACGCGCCGCGCGGCTCAAAGCAGTCCAGCCCGATTTCTTTCAGGGAATACAGCACGAATTTCCTGCGTTTGTCGTAGGATTCGCGCATTTCCTCCACCGTCGCGAAGTTGTCGGAAAGTCCGTCTTTGAGGGCTTCGATCGCCGCAAACTGAGACATGGTAGGGGCGCACATGATCCCGTACTGGTGGATTTTGAACATCGCCTCGTCGATTTGGGGAGGTGCGCAGACGTAGCCCATACGCCAACCGGTCATGGCGAACGCCTTGGAAAAACCGCTCACGTACACCGTGCGCTCCTTCATGCCGGGGAGCTGCGCGATGGACGCGTGCTTTTGCCCGTAGGTGAGTTCGGCGTAGATCTCGTCGCTGATGACGAGCAGGTCGTGCTTGATCACGATTTTCGCTACGGCTTCCAGATCGGATTTCGTCATGATCCCACCCGTCGGGTTGTTGGGGTAGGTCAGAATGAGCGCCTTGGTTTTGGGGGTGATCGCCTTTTCGAGGTACTCGGGTTTGAGGACGAAGTTATCCCGTTCGAGACACTCGACGTGCACGGGCACGCCGTCGGACATGAGCACGAGAGGGGAGTAGGACACGTAGGCGGGATCGGGAATGAGCACCTCGTCGCCGCGCTCCACGCAAGCGCGCAGCGCCAAGTCAATCGCCTCGCTGCCGCCCACCGTGACGATGATGTGTTTGGGGTCGTACGCAAGGGCGAACCGCTCCTCCAAATACCGAGAAATCAGGTTGAGCAGAGTCGGCATCCCGCGGTTTCCCGTATACTGGGTGTACCCTCTTTGCAAAGAAGTGATCGCCGCCGAGCGCACTTTCCAGGGCGTGACGAAATCGGGCTCGCCCACGCCAAGGGAGATCGCGCCCTCCGTCACCGACACGATATCGAAAAATTTCCGAATCCCGCTCGGCTGTAAATTTTTTGTTTTCTGGTTGACAAAATCACGCATTGTTTTACCTATTCTGTGAGCAAGGCTCACGACCGGAAGTGCAGAAACTCGGTTTCTGCCGAGGTACAGGACGAGCTGCCCGTTAAGCAAAGCGTTGATAACGCTTTGTAGGGGCGAGATGAGTGAGCGCATATGCAGCGCGCGAACGGTGACCGAAAATGGCGTTTACCTTACGCTATTTGAGTGATCCTTAAAGCCTCGACGGCAGTCGCCGCCGAAAGGCGAAACCGGACCCATAAAAAGCGAACGCAGTTCGCGCCCAACGCCGTAGGCGTTCCCTTCGCTCGAAGAGTGAAAAAACGAATAAAAGTTAATCCGGGCAACAGAGCCACTCCGCCGAACGTCCTTACGCCTGAATG
>JAGAJI010000077.1 GCA_017626135.1 Clostridia bacterium
ACCGTGAAATTGCGCGGCGGCGATCTGACGGTCAACTACCACGCGGACGACACAGTA
Source organism: Clostridia bacterium (assembly GCA_017626135.1). Classification (GTDB taxonomy): domain Bacteria; phylum Bacillota; class Clostridia; order Christensenellales; family Borkfalkiaceae; genus Scatosoma. Next base: position 58 of record JAGAJI010000077.1, read on the forward strand.
GAGCTCATGGGAAGCGTAAAAACGGTATACGAAGGAACTTTGGAAATTTAAGATGATTTATATGGATAACGCGGCGACGACGAAGCCGTCTCTGACGGCTTTCGAGCGTGCTCGCGAATACGTAACGGAATATTTTTTTAATCCTTCCGGCATGTATCGGGAGGGTTTTGCCTTGCAGGGAGAATTGAAAAAGGCGCGTTCCGCTTTGCTTGCGCCCGTTGCGAACGAAACGGCGTTCGAGCTCATATTCACTTCCTGCGGTACGGAAGCGGACAATCAGGCGATCTTTTCCTTTGCACGCAGAGGAAATGCAGTCACGACGGAAGGGGAACATTCCGCGGTGCTCGCCTCCTTTGCGGAGCTGAAAAACCGCGGTTACGCAGAGCCCCGTTTCGCGCCGCTGAATGCGGACGGCAGCGTGAACGTGGAGAAATTGCTTGCGCTCGTCGATGAGAAAACGAGCTTCGTTTCCGTCATGCACGTGAACAACGAAATCGGGGCGATCAACGATATTAACGCCATCGCAAAACTGGTCAAGCAGAAAAATCCGCGCGTGATTTTCCACAGCGACGGCGTGCAGGCGTACGGAAAAATCCCCTTCAAACTGTGCAAAGAGGTGGATCTGTATTCGGTCAGCGCACATAAAATCGGCGGACTCAAAGGCGTAGGTGCTTTGATCAAAAGGAAGTCGTTGGTTCTGCCTGCCTACCTTATCGGGGGCGGTCAGGAAACGGGGCGCAGAAGCGGCACGGAAAACGTGTTTGGGATCAAACAGTTCGAGTATGCCGCCGAGGAAAAGTTTGCAACCCTCCAAGCCGATTACGAACGTTTGAAGGCATACCGCGAAACCCTTTGGGAAGGGTTGGATAAGGACGTGTATACCCGTTTATCCTCCGAGACCGGGACGCCGTATATTTTGAGCGTTGCGGCGTCGGGGCTCAGAGGGGAAATTCTCCTGCATATGGCGGACGACAAGGGCTTGATCGTCGGTACGGGGTCGGCGTGTTCGTCCAACTCCAAGAATCGATACAGCAAAGTCGTTTTGGCTTGCGGTCACGATGAAAAGACGGCAGACGGCGTGTTGCGCATCAGCTTTTCCCCGCAAACGACGGCGGAAGAAGTGGCGCAGGCAATAGGGATTTTGAATGAAATCGGGCGAGATTTAAGTCGCAGAATGAAATAGGAAGGAACAAACCATGAAAAGAGTGATTATTATCCGCTATTCGGAGATATTTTTGAAGGGGAAGAACAGGGGATTTTTCGAACGGGCGTTCGAAACCAACCTTCGTCGTGCGCTGGAAGGGTTTGATGCGGAGCTCGTCAAACAAATCGGTCGTTATCTCGTGCAGAATTTCAACGAGGACGAGCTGGAAGAAATCGTGGAAAAACTGAAAAAGGTATTCGGGTTGCATACGCTCAGCGTCGCCTATGAAACGAATTCCGATTTGCAGTCCATCTTCGAGACGGCGAAACTCTTCTGTCGAGCGGAAGGCACGTTTAAGGTGGAATCCCACCGCGGCGATAAGCAGTATCCTTTGACGTCGGTGGAGATCAGCCGCACGCTTGGCGGTATGCTTTTGGAATACGGCAAAGGAAAACTCAAAGTGGACGTGCACGATCCCGATTTCCGTATTCAAGTGGACATTCGCGAGCATGGGCGCGCGCTTGTCTTCGGGGAGTTTATCGAGGGGGCAAACGGAATGCCCGTAGGCACGGCAGGCAAGGGCTTGCTTCTGCTTTCGGGGGGGATTGACAGCCCCGTGGCAGGGCACATGATGGCAAAGCGCGGCATGAACGTGGAATGTTTGCATTTCCATAGTTATCCGTACACGAATATGCAGGCGAAGGAAAAGGTGGTGGATTTGGCGAAAATCCTCTCCGAATATACCTGCGGGACCACCCTGTACACGGTGAAAGTCACCCATATCCAAGAGTCCATTCATGAAAAATGCAAACCGCAATATATGGTGACGCTGTTGCGCCGCTTCATGTATCGGATTGCAGAGCGACAGGCGCTCCGCATCAAGGCGCAATGCCTGATTACGGGCGAAAGCTTAGGACAGGTGGCGAGCCAGACGATCGAGGGTATGACCTCTTCCAACTCGGTGGTGGAAAAATTGCCCGTGCTCCGTCCGTTGGTGGGCTTTGACAAGAACGAAATTATCGAGCGTTCGGTCAAGATGGGGGCGTACGAGACGTCCATTCTTCCTTTCGAGGACTGCTGTACGGTATTCCTGCCCGATTTTCCTGCCATTCGTCCCAAACTTGAGGACATCTTGCGCGAGGAAGCCAAGCTTGACGTGGAAGGCTTGATCGCCGAAGCGTTTGAATCGATTGAAAAAATTGAAATATAATCGAAAACGAATATAAGAAAAAGGCGTCCGTGCGGACGTCTTTTTAATATTCCCACCAGTCTTTATCGACAATGGACGGTTCTTGATTTTCAGACGGGGCTTGCACGCTGACGGCAGGGAGGGTAACGTGGATTCCCTCACGCCCGTTGTAGAGCGGTATGACCGTATAAATATAACTTTTTGCGGACTCGATGCCGTCGTCAACGAAAAGCGGGATTGTCGCGCCCTCATACACGGTAGTATGCGTCGCATAATCGTAACGGTCGATTTTATAGCGGTAAAAGGTGGGAGCGTTTTCGCCAAAACGGATTTGGACTTGATTTCCCGCTATGGCAATAGAGGGGGTGGGAATGCGCGGATTGCTGAAATAATCTGACTTTTTCGCGGGAAGAGCGGCAGTTTTGAATAACTCGTCGAAGGTGTATTCGGCGGGGGAAAGTTCGTCGGCAAGTTGGATATTATGCGTGTCATAATATGCGAGCTTATCGATCGTTTTTCTTTGTACTGTATTTGGCATAGTAAAGTTGGGAGGCGGGTTTCCTTCTCTTTGATATCGCCCGTATAAATATTCGTTAATTTTCAATAAATAGTTACACGGCAAACCGCCGCCCGTATGGGGAATGACGGTGTTATCTGCGTTGCCAAGCCAGACGGCGACGAGGTCGCGTGTGGTATAGGAGAGGGCGTAGGCGTCCGTGTTTCCGTTTTTCGTGCCGACCGTCCCCGTTTTCGCCGCCACGTCGAAGGGCAGAGAATGCAACTTTTTCGCCGTTCCGATTTTCGTTGTGCTTTTCAACATATCCGTCATGAGATAGGCGCTGTCTTCCGAAAATACCTGCGTTTGCCTGTCGGGGCGTTTGTAAACGGTATGATCCTGCAATTTGATTTCCGAGATAAAGCCGCAGTCCCTGTAAACGCCGCCGTTTGCCAAAGTCAGATAGCCACCGCAAAGTTCGCGCAAGGGAAATCCTTTCTTCATACCTCCGAGCGCGAGCGCGAGGGAGTAGTCCTCCTTATCGACGGGCAGTCCGAGTTTTTCAAGATATCCCGCAGCTTTGGAAATGCCGAGGGACTGCAACACTTTTACGGCAGGGATATTCAGGCTCTTGGAAACGCATTCCCGCGCACTTTGATAGCCGTGGTATTTCCCGTCGAAATTTTCGGGCTGATAGCCGCTGTAATTGACCGACTCGTCCAAAATAGGGGTAGCAGGCGAAAGGAGATTTTCTTCCAGCGCCGGCGTGTACACGAGCAACGGTTTGATAAGTGAACCGGGCAGACGGCAGATATTCCCAACGGAAGAGACGCAGGCTTTGAAATTTCCCGTCGGGGTATCGAGCACCATCGCCGTTTTGTCGCAGTTGCACGCCTCTTCCGTCAAGCCTTCCAACTGCGCTTGCAATGTGGGCTCTAATCCCGTGTGGATCTCAATTTTTCCGCCCAAAGTGAGGTGAAGTTCCTCCGCTACCGCACTCAATTCGTCGAACACGAAACTCAGATATCCGACGTTTTTGGAGGAGTGTTCGGTGGGCAGAGGGAGGGGTTTGTTGAGGGCTTGTTCTTTGTCGCCCGACGTAACGTAGCCGTTCCGTACCATGGCGGAAAGTACGCTTTCTTTGCGTCTTTGACAGTTTTCCACGTTTTTGAAAGGGGAATAATGGTTGGGAGATTTGACGAGTCCCGCCAAAATGGCAGAGTCTGCCAGATCCAGCTCTTGCGGCGTTTTGCCGAAATAGAAATCCGCCGCGGCGGTGATGCCGAAACAGTTGTGCCCGAAATAGATGCTGTTCAGATATTTTTCCAGAATTTCCTCTTTGGAGTACCGTTTCTCCAAAGCGTTCGTCAGTTTCCATTCCTGCAACTTTCGTTTGATCGTCTTTTCCTGCGTGAGGTGGGTATTTTTCACGAGCTGTTGGGAAATGGTCGACGCACCTTCTTTGAAGGACCGAGATTTCAGATTATTGAGCGCGGCTTTGGCGATACGTCTGACGTCAAATCCGTGGTGCTTGTAAAAGCGCTTGTCTTCGATGCTGACGAAGGCAAGTTGCGTATGCTTGGGGATATCTTCGAGCTTGGTCGTTTGCTTGATGGAAAAAGCGGACACGTTGTCGATCGGCTCCCCGTTGCAATCGTATACGAGCAGATGGTTGTCCGCGAGCGTCAACTTTTCGGGGACGAGGGAGACGTCCTTCGTGGTGGCGAGATAGTATCCCACGAGCAGGGAGAAGAGAATGACGGCGGAAATGAGTAATAGCAAGAATAGTCTTTTCAGTATTTTCATCCAGATTAGTATCGCGCGTTTTGATTTTTTTATGAAAAGAAAGGAGATTTTCGAAAAGAAAAGCCTCGAAAGACTTGCTTTCGCGTTGAAAAAAGAGTATAATATTTTATATTATACTCGGATTTTGTCGCCTTGAAGGCGATACTATAAAAAATACGGAATGAACGCTATGCAGGAAAAATATTACATTGTTACGTACGGCTGTCAGATGAACGTACATGAATCGGAAAAAATCGCAGGGATTCTTCGCGGGATGGGATATACGGAAGCGCAAGGCACGGAGGACGCGGATATCATCGTGTTCAATACCTGTTGCATTCGCGAGAATGCCGAAAACCATGCGTTTGGGAATATCGGCGCGCTGAAAAAACTCAAAAAGCAAAAGCCGCACTTGCTCATCGCCGTGGGGGGATGTATGACGCAGGAAAAGGGGAAGACGGAAGTTTTGAGAAAAAAGTTTCCCTTTATCGATATCATGTTCGGCGCGCTCAATTTGGAAGAACTCGAAGGCTTGATCGTTCGCAAGAAAAATCAGAAGAAAAAGGTCATTGAAGTCAGGGAGAAGGAAGGGGAGATCGTCGAATTTACGGGCGCGTACCGCACGAGTTATCCCAACGCTTGGGTAAATATCATGTACGGTTGTAACAATTTCTGCTCCTACTGTATCGTGCCCTACGTGCGTGGAAGAGAGCGCTCGAGAAAACCCGAGCATATTCTCAACGAAGTGAGAGAACTCGTTGCGGAAGGATACAAGGAGATCACCCTTTTGGGACAGAATGTCAATTCCTACGGCTCGGACGGCACGACGAACGTGACGTTTGCGGAGCTTTTAGACCAAGTTGCTTCCATCGAAGGCAATTTCCGTCTGCGTTTTATGACCAGTCACCCCAAGGATTTCAACGAGGACATCGTGAAGGTGATGCAAAAGCACAGGAAGATATGCCGCCTCGTGCACTTGCCCGTGCAGTCGGGTTCAAACGAGATTTTGAAGGCGATGAACCGTCGCTACACGAGGGAGAAGTACCTTTCGGAAATCGAGATGCTGCGGGAGTATTTCCCCGAGGCGGAAGTTACGACGGATATTATCGTCGGGTTCCCCGGGGAGACGGAAGAGCAATACTTGGAGACGGAAGCCCTCGTCAAAGAGGTGGATTACGCCTCTGCGTTCACCTTCGTTTATTCGCCGAGGAGCGGCACGAAAGCGGCGGAGATGGAAAATCAAATCCCCGAAGAAGTGCAAAAGGACAGAATTATGCGGCTTGTGGAGCTCGTCAATTCCCTCACGCGCAAGAAGTCGGAGAAATATCTGGGCAAGACGGTAGAAATTCTCTGCGAGGATTACGACGGCAAAAAGGATTTGTATTTGGGGCGCGACGAGTTCGGGCGTATGGGCTATTTCAAGAGCGAAAAAGATAGGGTCGGACAGTTCGTGCAGATTAAAATTACGAAGGCAAACGGCATTTCTCTGTACGGAGAATTGATAGAAGCAAAATAAGAGGTGATCAGTTATGGCGCTTTCAAGTATGATGTCGCATTATCTTGCAATCAAAGAAAAATATAAGGATTGCATCGTGTTTTATCGTCTCGGCGATTTTTACGAGATGTTTTTCGACGACGCGATTAAGGTTTCAAAACTTCTCGATTTGACGTTGACAGGGCGTGATTGCGGTTTGGAGGAGCGCGCCCCGATGTGTGGAGTTCCCTATCACGCGGCGGATACGTACGTGGCAAAGCTGGTTGCGCTCGGGGAAAAGGTGGCGATCTGCGATCAACTCTCCGATCCCAAAACGAGCAAGGGGCTCGTGGATCGCGACGTCGTGCGCATCATTTCCGCCGGTACACTCACCGAGGAATCCATGCTCGAAGAGGGGAGAAACAACTATATCGCTTGCGTGTTCAAGCACGCCGACGGCGTCGCCGTGGCTTGGACGGACATCACGACGGGGGAATTTTACGCCGAGGAATTTTTGGGAGATACGGCGATGTACGAAGCCGTCGAACACCTCGTCAAACTCTCCGTTTCCGAGATCATTTGCAACGACGAAACGTTGCCGTGTACCAAGGAAATCAAGGAGATTCGACATAATATTCTGCCTCCGTTCTCCTGCTATCTGCCCTGGGCGTTCAACGTCAAGCAGGCGGAGCGAAATTTGCTCGAACAGCTCGGCGCGAAGAGTTTGGCGGCTTACGGCATGAGCGGCAAGGAAAACCTGATCGCGGCATCGGGCGCATTGATCGAATATCTGCGCGAGACGCAGAAGCACGCGCTTGCCAACATCAGTTCGGTCAAGGTGATCAGTCAGGATAAGTTTATGACGTTGGACGGCAACGCCGTGCGCAATCTGGAGCTCGTGAGAAACAACTCGGAGAATAAAAAATACGGTTCTCTTTTGTGGGTGTTGGATAAGACGAAGACGGGCATGGGTGCGCGCTTGTTGTCGCGTATGGTACTCTCTCCGCTCAAGGACGTGGAAGAAATCAACTATCGCCTGAATGGCGTGGAAGAGCTGTTCAATTCCGCCGTGGTCCGCGTGGGCGTTACGGAAACGTTGCACGAGATGGGGGATATCGAGCGTCTGTCGGGGAAAATTTCCAACAAAAATTTTAATCCGAAAGACTGTATCGCGCTTCGTAAATCCTTGGAGCTGTTGCCTGCGCTCAAATTCCAACTTTCGGGTTTTACTTCGCAGATTATTGCCGATATCACTTCGGGGCTTTTGGATATGCAGGAGCTCGTCGACCTTTTGACGGCGGCGATCGACGAAGAGGCGTCTGCAACCATGAAGGACGGCGGATATATCCGCGAGGGATTCCACGCGGAGTTGGACGAGCTTCGCCATATCAAGAAGGACGTACAGCAGATCTTGCGCAACATCGAAGCACGCGAACGGGAGCGCACGGGGATCAAGACCTTAAAAGTGGGCTTCAACAAAGTCTTTGGCTATTATATCGAAGTGTCGAATTCCTTCAAGGAGCAAGTGCCCGAAGAGTATATCCGCAAGCAGACGCTGACGACGGGGGAACGTTTCATCACGCAGGAATTGAAGGTGTTTGAAGAAAAGATTCTCACCAGCGACGAGAAGGCGTTGCAAATCGAAACGAGATTGTACGGACAGATTCTGGAAGTGCTCTGCGCGCATATCGAACAGCTGAAAACGATTGCAAGCGCGGTGGCGCTCCTCGATTGTCTGGCGTCTCTCGCCACGGTTGCCAAAGAGCGTCGCTACGTGCGACCGACGATTTTGGAAAGCGGCGCGCCCTTGAAAATTACCGACGGACGACATCCCGTCGTCGAGGCGATTTCGAGGGAACGTTTCGTGCCCAACGATACCATTTTGGACAACGAGGATAACCGTTGCGCCATTATCACGGGGCCGAACATGGCGGGGAAAAGTACGTATATGCGTCAAATCGCGCTGATCGCCGTCATGGCGCATATCGGTTCGTTCGTGCCGGCGAAAGGGGCGGAAATTCCTCTGATCGACCGTATATTCACCCGCGTGGGTGCAAGCGATAATTTGATTTTCGATCAAAGTACCTTTATGGTGGAGATGACGGAAGTGGCGACCATTTTGTTGCACGCCACCAAGGACAGCTTGCTCATTTTGGATGAAGTGGGCAGGGGGACGAGCACCTACGACGGCTTGTCCATCGCCTGGTCGGTCATCGAATTTTTGACCAAACACGTACGCGCGAAGACGTTGTTCTCCACCCATTATCACGAACTCACGGAGCTTGAAAATACGCTGGAGGGCGTGAAGAATTATAAAGTAACCGTCAAGGAATTGAACGGGGCGATCGTGTTCCTGCGCAAGATTGCAAGAGGGGGCGCGAATAAGAGTTTCGGCATCGAAGTCGCCTCTTTGGCGGGCGTGCCCAAGGAAGTGACGACGAGGGCGAAGAGCATTTTGAAAATGCTTGAAAAGAACGATTTGGCAAAGGGAAAACTGCAAACGGAGTACGTCGAAGAAGAGGTCGTGGAAGAAAAACAGTTGTCGGAAGTGGAACGCATCTTGTCCGAGTTGGATTTGAATACGATGTCGCCCATGCAGGCGTTTATGCTGCTCGGCGACTTGAAAGAAAAAGTGGAGGGGGATCGATAATGCCGAAAATCAATATATTGCCGGCGAAGGTATACAACCGAATCGCGGCGGGCGAAGTGGTGGACAGACCGTATTCCGTCGTCAAGGAGCTGGTGGAGAACTCCATCGATGCAGGCGCAACGGAAATTGAAATCTATATCGAGCACGGCGGCAAACAGCTTATTCGCGTCGTCGATAATGGGTGCGGGATCGAGCGAGAGGACTTGCAGTCGGCGTTTTTGCCCCACGCAACGAGTAAGATTGCCAAAGCGGAAGATCTGGAGAATATCTTCACGCTCGGGTTCCGTGGAGAAGCCGTCGCTTCCATTGCGGCTGTTTCCAGAATGACGATCACCTCCAAAACCAAGGACGGGAAGTGCTATTCTTTGCATTCCAACGGCGGTGAGCTCGGGCAAATCACCGAGGCGGCAGGGGAAGACGGAACGGACGTGTGCGTGGAAATGCTCTTTTACAACACGCCCGTGCGTTTGGGATTCTTGAAGACGGAGAGGGGAGAAGAGACGGATATCACCAACTTCGTGTCCCGTTTCATTCTGAACAGACCGGATATTTCCTTTACCTATTACGTGAACGGCAAGAAAACGTTGCAGTCCTTCGGGGGCGGCGTGGCGGAAGCGTTGGTCGGAATCTACGGTGCGGCTACGCTGTCGCAATGCTATGAAATCGATGGGGAACGCCACGGGATCCGCGTGCGCGGTTATATCGGAAATCAAAATTTCTTTAAGCCGAACAAGAGTTATCAAAGCGTGTTTTTGAACGGGCGCTATATTCAGAACGCCACCATCTCTTCGGCGATCATGGGCGCGTATTCCTCTTACCTCATGAAGAGACAGTATCCCTTCTACGTGCTGTATATCGACGTGCCGAGAGAGATCGTTGACGTCAACGTGCACCCCAACAAAGCCGATGTCCGCTTTGCGAACAATCAGATCGTTTACGGGTGTATTTACAGCATTTTGAGTGCGGTGCTGGACGGTCAGACGAAGGCGTTCGAATACGTCGTGAAACCGCCGAAAGCGGAGATTTACGAGGAGGAACCGACGGAACGGGAAAAGACCGAGGAGGTCAAACCTTCGGAGCCCGTCCTTCCCTCCTATCCTTCTTTTATGAAAAAGGAAAGCGTTCCCGAAAAAGACGCGCAACCGACGTACAGGCAGCCCACGCTTTTAGGTATGCCGACGCTCACGTACGAAGAGGCGCAGAGGGAAGTGGAGACCGCCGCGCCTGCGTTTACGGCGAGACGTCAGGGCATGGAATTGCCCTTTGCGGAGGCGGGGGAATCGCAAGAGCCGAGAAAGGGATTTATTCCCATGGACGAGGTGGGCGAATACGTTCCGCCTGAAAAAGACGGCGAAGTCCGTAAGCGCAGAAAATCGAAAAAGACGGTGGAGGACTTGCATAAGAAATTCCCCGACCTGTATTTCCAGCGAAACGTGATGCAGGTGGAAGACCCGTCTTTTGCGGAAATTCAGGAAAATGTCAAGGCGTTCGATCAGTTTGAAGAAAATAAGAAATTCCTGCAAGCGTTGGAACGGAAGAATCAACAAAATAAGATTGACGTCTCCTCTTGCGTGTACGTAGGGAAGCTCTTTAATACCTATCTTATCTACGAATGTAAGGACGACGCCTATATCATCGATCAGCACGCGGCGCACGAGCGTCTCATATACAACCGCTTGAAGAAGCAGATGGACGAGCGCGCGGTCGTGCAACAACCCATGTTGATGCCCTTTTCGCTGTCGCTCAACGTATTTGAACGGGAGTTCATTCGCGAGCATATTTCGGAAATTCGAGACATCGGCTTTGAAATCGAAATGAACGACGTTGGTTTTTCCGTTTCGGCGGTACCTTTGGACTTACAATATATCAATTTAGACGCCTTCTTCCATGAAATTTTAGCAGATATCAGCGGTTATAAAGCCATTCGGCTTACGGATATTTTGAAAGATAAGCTGGCTTCGGCGGCGTGCAAAGCGGCGGTCAAGGGCGGTATGGATCTGACGCGCGAGGAAATAGACGCGCTGTTTGCGCTCATGGACGGCGATATGGGATTGAAGTGTCCGCACGGTAGACCCGTGGTCGTCAAGATGAGTCGCACGGAAATCGAAAAAATGTTCAAGAGGATCGTTTGATGGCAAAGGTGTTGGTGATTTGCGGCCCGACGGCGTCGGGGAAGACGGCGCTTTCCGTCGCTTGCGCGAAAGCGTTTGACGGCGAGATCGTCTCCGCCGATTCTCTGCTCGTCTACAAGGGACTGGATATCGGAACGGCGAAACCGAGCGAGGAGGAGCGAGACGGGATTCCCCATCACATGATTGACGTAGTGGAGCCCACGGAAAACTTTTCGGTCAGCGATTACGAAAGAATGGCGTTGCCGATCGTAGAGGAGTTGCTCGCGAAGGGCAAAACGCCGATTATTTGCGGCGGCACGGGATTCTATATCAATTCCCTGCTGTACAAAAGTCAGTTTGGGAACGTGGGCGCGGACGAGGAAGTTCGCAAGAAATACGAGCTCCTCGCCGAAGAGCACGGCAAGGAATACGTATACGAAATTTTACGGGAAAAGGATAGTGAAAGCGCGAAGAAACTGCATTATAACGACTTGAAGAGAGTCATTCGCGCCTTGGAAATCTACGACGTGACGGGCAGCCCCAAATCTATGCAGCAGGACACGATGACGCCTCGCTTTGCGTTTGTCGCCGTTTCGTTTGCCTATCCGCGCGATAAGCTCTACAATCGTATCAATCTGCGCGTGGACAAAATGTTCGAGCAGGGGCTCGTGCAGGAAGTGCGAGGGTTGATGGATATGGGCGTGACGAACGGGAGTCAATGTATGCAAGGCATCGGGTACAAAGAGATCGCCGAAGGGCTTGAAAAGGGCTGGACGGAAGGGGAAATGAAAGAGCTCGTCAAAAAGAACACGAGAAACTACGCCAAACGGCAGGAAACCTTCTTTAAGCGTATGCAAAACCATACGAGTCTGTCTCCCGAAAACTGGAAGATGGAAGCGCTTGCGGCGTTGTTGCATGAATAGTATGTCAGGCATAATACCTATGTGTGACATAATAATAGGAGAATAGAAATGACGGTTGAACAACTGATAAAAAAGAGTGAAGAACAATTGAAAGCGCAGTTTGTGTTGGCGGATGAAATCAGCGAATACAATCAGGAAAAGGTGTTAAAGGCGTTCAATAAACGTTCCATCGCCCTGCGCCATTTTAACTCGACGACAGGTTACGGCTACGGAGACGAGGGCAGATTCGTGCTCGGCGACGTATTCGCGGAATCCTTGGGCGCGGAAGCCGGCATCGTGTCGCCTGCGCTTTTGAGCGGTACGCACGCCTTGACGGTGGCGCTGTTCGGCTTGTTGCGTACGGGAGACGCGGCACTGTCCGTTTCGGGTATGCCTTACGATACCATTCGCGGCGTGATTTACGGAGAGGGAAACGGCTCGTTGAAAGATTTCGGAATTTCTTTCGATTGTACCCCTTTGACGGACGAGGGAAAATTCGATAAAGAACGGATCCGCGCGGATATGGCGCGGTTAGGCGATAAGCTGAAGATGATCTATATCCAGCGTTCCCGTGGGTACGAGCTCCGCGATGCGTTCACGGTGGCGGAGATCGGAGAAATCTGCGAGTTCGTGCGTTCCCTCGGGTTTACGGGCTGTATTTTCGTCGATAATTGTTACGGGGAATTCGTGGAGAAACGGGAGCCCTGCGACGTCGGCGCGGACGTGGCGGTGGGTTCGCTCATCAAAAACCCGGGCGGTGGACTTGCGCCTACGGGCGGCTATATCGTCGGGAAGGAAGCGTATATCGATTTGATCGGCAGACGTTTGACGGCACCGTCGATCGGCAACGAAGTGGGTTCGTACGCATACGGATATCGCCTGTTCTATCAGGGATTGTTCATGGCGCCGCATACGGTCAATCAGGCGATCAAAGGGAGCCTCGTCATCGGGAAATGTATGGAAAACCTCGGCTATGAGAATTTCCCCAAAATAGAAAAAACGCCCGCGGATATCACGCGTGCAATTCGTTTCGATACCGCGCAGCAGCTCTGCGACTTTATTCAATCGGTACAGGAAGCGTCGCCGATCGACAGCTTCGTGACTTTGGAACCTTGGGATATGCCGGGGTACGACAGCAAAGTCATTATGGCGGCAGGCTGTTTCGTGGAGGGGGCTTCTATCGAGCTTTCCGCCGACGCGCCCGTCAAAGAACCGTATACCGCCTATTTCCAAGGAGGCTTGACTTACGAGCATTGCAAGTATGCGTTGAAAAAGATACTCGCGAAGTTGATGTAATGAGTAGGTACGTTCTTTCCGATCCGCACGGCGAATACGGGCTGTTTTGTAAGTTGCTCGAAAAAATTAAATTTTCCGATCGAGACGAGATGATCGTCTGCGGGGATATACTCGATAAGGGCTCGGAACCCGTTCGTCTTGCAAAATTTGTCTTTTCCATGCCGAATATCCGTTGCATCATGGGAAATCACGAGTATCAGTTTCTCAAATTTTACTGGTCGCTGATGCAGGATTCGCCCGAGGATTTCGACGAAGTTTTGGCAAAATTGCAAGCCTATCACCAAAGAGACGGGCATCTGTTGGACTGGGAAACGGTCGATAAGTTGGAGAGCTTGCCGCCGTATTTGGAGGAGCGGGAGTTTATCTGCGTGCACGCAGGCATTCCGCTGACGGCGCAAAGACGGTTTCCGCCCCTTTCGGAAGTCTCCGTGGAGCAGTTGATTTACGACAGAAATTTCAAAGAGCCGTCCGTCCTGCCGCAAGGTGAGCCCTGCGTATTTTTCGGGCATACGCCGACGAACTACGTAGGAAATCGAAGCGATATCATCACCTATCCAAAAGTGGATGCTCCGAAAAAAGTATCCGATTATTGCAAAATTCATTTGGATACGGGCGCGTGTATGACGGGGATCATGGGTTGTTTTTGTATGGATACGCTGCAAAGCGTTTACGTTGGCAAATAAGTCCTATGCGAGACGTAAAAATAAGGAAGTATGCGAAACATACTTCCTTATTTTTTATTTGGTCAAATCCCAGTCGATAGGACGTAAATGATGGGCTTTTAGGTAAGCGTTTGTCTTGGAGAAATGCTTGCACCCGAAGAAGCCGTTGTAGGCGGATAAGGGAGAGGGGTGGACGGATTCCAAAATCAAGTGCTTGGATTCGTCAATCAAGGGCTTTTTACTGCGCGCGTTCCCGCCCCAAAGAATAAACACGACGTGTTCTTTCTGCTCGGAGATGAGTCGAATGACGCTGTCCGTGAACCACGCCCAACCGCATTTGGAATGAGAATTTGCCTGATGTGCGCGTACGGTGAGGGAAGTGTTCATAAGCAGGACGCCTTCCTTTGCCCATTTGGTCAGGTTTCCGCTCTTGGGAAGGTCGCAACCAAGATCCGATTGCAATTCCTTGAAGATATTTTCCAGAGAAGGGGGCTTGGGAATCCCGTCTTGTACGGAGAAACAAAGTCCGTGCGCTTGCCCGACGTTGTGATAGGGATCTTGCCCGAGTAGAACCACCTTCAAATTTTCGAATTGCGTATAGCGAAAACAGTTGTACAGATCGTACATATCGGGGTAAACCGTGTGGTTGCGGTACTCTTCAAGTAAAAATTTTCGGATTTTTAAGTATCGCTCGTCCGCAAAAAGGGGGGCGAGCCGTTCGTTCCAATCACCTAAATCGATCATGGTACACCTCGAAAATTACAGAGCCTCAAAAATTTCAGGCAACTTTTCCTGTAAGTTCTGCAAAGCCCTGTCGCGATTGATTAAATACTGTTGCGTCGTACTCCCGTTGCCCGCCACGTCGGAAATGGCTTTCACCATATAAACGGGCAGCTGCGCCGCGTAAGCCGCCTGCACGATTGCTCCTCCTTCCATATCGCGGATATCCGCGCCAAGCTCCTTGGTGAGGAGCGCGTAATCCTCGGGATCGTCGTTGAAACGGTCGGCGGTGCCGAGTTTGCGCTTTTCAAAGCCCGAGATGCAGGAAAGCTCCAGATAGGGCGTTTCGTATTCGTTGAGAGTTCCGATGCTCGTGCCGTTGATTTGCACGAGGTCGAAGTCAAACTGCGTCGCGTGGGAAATTTGGTACACGCCGCAAAGCTCGGTCTCCTTGTTGAGGGAGCCTGCCACGCCGAAATTGAGGATTTTCTCCGCGTCGAATTTACTCACGAGTAATTGCGTGCCGAGCGCGGCGTTCACCTTGCCTACGCCGCAAACGCAGAGGGCGAGTTCCTTTCCGTAGGCAACGCCCACGTGGATGGGTTTGCCGCTGACGGTTAACGAACGGGAAACGTTCATGGTTTGCAATAAGATATCCGCTTCGCTTTGCATAGCGATGACGACACCGATCATATTTTTTCTCCTTAAATACTTGTGTTTTTCAGATAAATGTGTTATAATGTGCATATGGGAATTTCTACAAATTCTGCATTTGAGAAATCTTGTCGACTGCAAACGCAGAGGATATGTTCCCGAAATTGCAAAAATTGCGGACTGACGGGGAAGGGTTGTCCTTCATAAGTCAACAAACCGTGGGTAAAGGATAGTTTCTTTAAGTCTTTGGCGAGCGTGCCGCCCATATATTTGACGGCACTTTCCTTTACGACCCAATGTTTGAGAAACGTTTCCACTGAAGTAATTTTCTCCCGCTCCCCGCAAGGGAATTTCGCGCAGATTTTTTCATAATCGACCTTGCGATGAAGGGACTCTGCGTCCAACCCGATATTCTCTTCGGAAAACGCGATAAAGAGCAGTTCTTTCGTATGCGAAAGGGAAAAATGCAAGGGCGTTCTTACGTTCTCCAAATAGGGCTTCCCGTTTTTCGTCCGTCTGATTTCGGCATTTTCCACCTCGTAATATTGTGAGAGAATGCGCATAGCGATCGTTTCGGACGAATATTCGGATTTTTCTGCGTAAAAGATTTTTCCCATATCATTGAATATTATAACAGGAGATAACAAAAATGTCAAGAAAAGAAAGGGCAAAAGAATATTTCTTAGCAGGATATGCGTGTTCGCAAGCGGTTGCGTTGGCGTTTTCGGACGTCATGGGCATGGAGGAGGAGAGCATTATCAAAATCATGCTGCCCTTCGGCGGTGGACTTGGGCGCTTGCGTTTGACTTGCGGCGCGGTGAGCGGCATGGCGGCTGTCGTCGGTTGCGTCTTTGCAAAGGGGGAAAATTCGCCCGAGAATAAGAAACAGACGTATGCAATCGTACGGGAACTGTGTGAGAAATTTCAAGCGCAAACGGGTAGCCTGATCTGCGCGGAGCTTTTGCAGGGAATGAAAGTCCCCGTGGAGGTGGGGGGAGACGCGGAGACGCGTACGCCTGAATATTATAAAAAGCGTTCCTGCGGCGATATGGTGGCGCTTGCCGCGGAAATCCTCGAAAACTACATGAAAGAACGGGGCGTTTTATAATGATTGTTAAAATTTTTTAACAAAATACTTGAAATCGGAAAAAAAATGTGCTACAATAAAGAAAAGCTCATAGGAGAAATATCATATGAAGAATAATTCAGAAAGATTTAATATGAATAGAAAACCGAATAAACCGCCCCTTTATCTTCGCGCCGTGGAATTTTTGATCGGGCCGATTTATACCTATTTCAATCACGGACATATCAAGACGGATCCGGAAGTGAAAAGGCTCAAAGGTCCCTTTCTCGTGCTTGGCTCACACGCGTCCTTTATGGATTTCGCGCAGATAGCGACGGGGTTGGGCGGCAGAGCGAATGGTTGGGTCGTCTCTATCGATGAATTCCGACGCGGCGACTGGCTGATGTACGGAATCGGCGGCATCCCCAAGCGCAAATTCACCCACGGGCTCTCTACCGCGAAACATATTTTGAAATATTTGAAAGAGTATCAACTTCCCGTGGTCCTCTTCCCGGAAGCTCGTTTCAGTTTGGCTGGGGTCAACGAACGGCTCGACGAGGCGTTAGGGAAACTTTGCAAACACGCGAACGTGCCCGTCGTATCCTTTCAATCGAACGGCAACTATATTAATTCGCCGCAATGGGGCAAACGTCCGTACAGAAAAATCCGACAGGAAGGGCGGTTGTCTTTGCTGTGTTCGGCGGAGGACGTGGAAAAGCTTTCTGCGGAGGAAATTCAGGAACGAATCGAAAAGGAATTCGTGCGCGACGAATATAAATGGCAGGTGGATCACGATCTGCATATCAAATGCAAAAAGCGTGCGGAAGGAATACATAGAATTTTGTACAAATGCCCCGCTTGCAATACGGAATTTGAAACGTGCAGCGAGGGGACGAAACTTTGGTGCGAGGCGTGCGGTGCGAAGTGGGAAATGGATACCCTTTCGAGATTGCACGGCGTGAATACGCAGGCAGGCTTCTCGCACGTGCCCGACTGGTATAACTGGGAGCGCGAAGAGGTCAGAAAGGAAGTGCAGGCAGGCACCTATCGCTTTGAGGACGACGTTCGCGTCGAAGATTATTACAATAGTAAAACGGGCTTTATTCCCGTGGGCACGGCGCACGTCGTGCACGACGAAAACGGATTTACCTTCCGCGGCACGGTAGACGGCAAGCCGTTTGAGCTCAACAAGCCCGTGTCGTCCATGTATTCCTGTCACATCGAGTACGATTTCTTAAAACGGGGAGACGCCTTCGATATCGCGACCGATTTGACGACCTATTTCATGTATCCGCAAACGGCGAAGAATTGTTTGACGAAGATTCATTTTGCGACCGAAGAGCTTTACGATCATTACGTAAGAAACAAAAAAGAGAACTAAAAAAGGACGGCGGTGTGAAGTGCACACCGCCGTTTTGAATAGGCTTTGCTTATTTATTGCTCTTGGACACGTTGAAGTAATATTCGACGACGTCGCCGTCCTGCATAATATATTCCTTGCCTTCGGAACGAACCTTTCCCTCCGCTTTCGCAGCGGCAATCGAACCGAGGTTGACGAGGATTTCCCAGTTGACGACGTCCGCACGGATAAATCCCTTTTCAAAGTCCGTATGGATTTTCCCTGCCGCTTGGGGAGCTTTCGTGCCTTTGACGATCGTCCACGCTCTCGTTTCCTTTTCACCGGCGGTCAGGTAAGAGATAAGACCGAGAAGGGCATAGGATTTTTTAATCAAACGGTCAAGTCCGCTTTCGCCGAGCCCGAATTCTTCCATGAATACCGCTTTATCCTCGGGATCCATTTGGGAGAGCTCCTCTTCCGTTTTCGCGCAAATGACGAGCACTTCCGCGCCTTCTTTTGCGGCAAATTCCTTGACTTTCACGACGAAAGGCAAACTATCTTCGTCTTTGCCCATATCGTCTTCTTTGATATTCGCGGCGTAGATGACGGGTTTGCTCGTTAAAAGGAAGCAGTTCTTCATGAACTCTTCTTCGCCTTCCGCAATCGCAAAGTTACGGGCGGGCTTTTCGCTTTCGAGGAAGGCGTACAGTCTTTCGAGAAAAGCGTATTCTTCCACGGCTTTTTTGTCCGAACCGCCGCGCGCCTGTACTTTTACCTTGTTCATACGGTTTTGTACGGCTTCCATGTCGGACATGATCAACTCGAGGTTGATTGTTTCTATATCGTTGACGGGGTCGATTTTGTTGTCGACGTGGGTGATATTCGCGTCTTCAAAGCAACGGACGACGTGGACGATGGCGTCCACTTCGCGAATGTGCGAGAGGAATTTATTGCCCAAACCTTCGCCGCGGGAAGCACCTTTTACGAGCCCTGCGATGTCGACGAATTCAATGACGGCAGGGGTTACCTTCTTGCTGTCGTACAGCGCGGCGAGCTTGTCCAAACGCTCGTCGGGAACGGCAACGACGCCCACGTTGGGTTCGATCGTGCAGAAGGGGTAGTTGGCACATTCTGCGCCTGCGTGTGTGATTGCGTTAAAAAGAGTAGATTTGCCTACGTTGGGAAGTCCAACAACACCAAGTTTCATATGTTTTCAATCCTCATAAATCAATTTTCTGCTATATTATAATATAAAATTAAAAATTTGGCAAATTAAACTTGCCCCATTTGAAAAAATAGTTGCAGAAAATTAAAAAATGTGGTATAGTATTATGGTAATTTAAGGATACGAATTAAGGAACAGGTGTCAATATGGATTATAAGAAATATATTGCAGAGCATTTGCATATCGACGGCGTCGGCGAAGAAGAGCTTTACGATCTCATCGCGCTGCCTCCCAACCTTGAAATGGGGGATTACGCGCTCCCTTGCTTCAAGTTCGCAAAACTCATGAGAAAGAGCCCGGTGATGATTGCCGAAGAATTGAAACAAAGTGTTATGTCTGACGAAGTAATTATGTCTGACAAAGTACTTTCCGAAGTATCTGCGGTCAACGGATACCTCAATTTTAAGATCAACAAGACGGGTTTCGTAGCTGCTACGCTTGACAGAATACTCAAAGAAAAGGAAAGATACGGCGCCTCGGAAGAGGGGGTGGGCAAGACGATTTGTATCGACTATTCTTCCATCAATATCGCAAAGCCCTTCCATATCGGACATTTGTCCACGACGGTGCTTGGTGGTGCGCTGTACCGCATCTTCAACTTCCTCGGTTATAAATCGGTGGGCATCAACCATTTGGGGGATTACGGCACGCAGTTCGGCAAACTCATCTCCGCGTACAAGCGTTGGGGGGATAAGAAGACGATTGAAGAAGGCGGGATTCGAGCGCTCAACGAGTTGTACGTAAGATTCCATCGGGAAGCGGAAGAACATCCCGAATACGACGACGAAGCGCGTACGTACTTCAAGAAAATCGAACAGGGGGACGAGGAATGCCTCGCGCTGTTCCGTTGGTTCAAGGAATTGACCCTCAAAGACGTGCAGAAAATCTACGATTTGTTGGACATTCATTTCGATTCCTACGCGGGAGAGAGCTTTTTCTCGGATAAGATGCAACCCGTCGTCGACGAATTGAGAGAAAAGGGGCTGCTGATCGAAAGCCGCGGCGCGCAGGTCGTGGATCTGGAAGCGTACGGTATGCCGCCTTGCATCATTTTGAAATCGGACGGGACTTCCCTTTACGCAACGCGCGATATGGCGGCTGCCATCTATAGAAAGGAAACCTACGATTTTGACAAATGTTTATACGTCGTAGCTTATCAGCAGAATTTGCATTTCAAACAGTTCTTCAAGGTGTTGGAGCTCATGGGCAAGGAATGGTCGAAAGATCTCGTGCACGTGGCGTACGGCATGGTATCCTTGGAAGAGGGCACGATGTCCACGCGCAAGGGCAACGTCGTGTTCTTGGAGGACGTCATCAACAAATGTATCGAAAAGGCGTATACGATCATCGACGAGAAGAATCCCGATCTTGAAAACAAAGAAGACGTCGCGCAGAAAGTGGGCGTCGGCGCAGTTATTTTCGGCGCTCTGTACAACAATAAGATCAAGGATATCGTATTCTCCTACGACAAGGTGCTGACCTTCGACGGGGAGACGAGCGTATACGTGCAATATACCTGCGCAAGAGCGCAGTCCGTCCTGCAAAAGGGCGGCGTTCCCGAGCAGTATGAAATTCCCGAGCTTTGTCCGCAGGAGATCGAGCTGGTGAAAGCCATTTCTTCCTTCCCCGAAGCGGTGAAAACGGCGGCTGAGAAATACGAACCTTCGGTGATCGCCCGTTTCGCCGTAGACGTCGCGCAGAAGTTCAATAAATTCTATTTCGACTGCAAGATTTTGGCGGCAGAGGACGAAAGGACGAAGAACTTTCGTTTGGTGTTGACGAATGCGACCTTGCAGGCGCTCAAAAACGCCTTTGCGCTGCTCGGCATCGGCATTCCCGATAAGATGTAAGCGTAGGAAAAATCAGAAAATCGACGAAGTCCGTGAAAGCTCACGGACTTTTTTCTCGTAAAAATTCCGTCGAAAAATTTTCTTCGAAAAATTTTTACTCAAACTCTTTACTTTTGCTATTGAAATATGTTATTATTAAAAATAGTATGAAACGTGAGGTCGTTATGGCGAAAAAAATACCTTATGACAAATTGATCGCTCTCATAGATACGAAAAAATCGGGGGACCACGACTGGTTTTTATCCCTTTTGGACGAAGAAAAACAGCGCGCGTATGAGGACGAACACGTGGAGGCGGTGATGCAGATGCTCAGAATCGTCCGTATCCGTCCGCATAAAAACGCCGTTCGGGAAGCCAAAGCAGAGATTGCCCGTTTGGAAAAAGAGGAGCGCGACAGCGCGGAGACCTATCGAAAAATCCAAGGATTGCTTGCGGAAATCGAAGGGCAGAAGGAAAAGATTGAGGCGTACCGTCCCTTCTTCGACGAACCCTATTTTGCACGCATGGACCTCATTGATAACGCAGAGGGGTATAATAGCTACTATATCGGCAAAAAGGGAGACGTTAAGTTGGAAATTCTCGACTGGCGTACGCCCGTTGCCAGACGGTATTATCAAAAGAGCTGTTCCACCTTTACCTTTAACGAATACGAGTATAAGACGGTACTTCGCCGCGCGATCCGTACCAAAAACGGCAAAGTGTTGGATTTCAAAAACGAATATTTGTCTCTGAAAGACTACCTGTCCGCGGAGGAAATCGCCGATCGAGACGAGGAAAATATTTTAGATCCCTTCCTTCGGGAAATCATCAAAAATCGCAAGGAAGAAACGTCGGTCAAGGATATCATCGAGACCATTCAGGAAAAGCAATACGAAATCATCACCCGACCCGAAAAGGGGGACTTCGTCTTGCAGGGCTGTGCGGGAAGCGGAAAGACGATGGTCATGTTGCACCGTTTGAGTTATCTTATGTACAATAACGAGGACATCAAGCCGCACGACGTGCTCATCATCACGCCCAGCAATTCCTTCAACGCGTTCATCGACGAGCTTGCGGAAATTCTCGAACTCGAACGGGTCAGAACGACGACGGCGTACGAGTATTTCCTGCAAGTGCTCAAAAATGAGAAAATCGATCTCACGGATAAGATCGATCCCGCGCAGAAGGAAAATACCGAGTATTTGGAATACCTGTATTCCCCGAAATTCGTCAAGGACGTCGAGAAAAAACAGGCGAAAGTGTTCGACAGCCTGTACGGGCTGTTCACGGGGGAGGAATGTAAGGAGTTCGTAGAGGAAATCATTTCCGAAAGTCAAAGACAGCTGACGGCATACGAGGGGATCAAAAACGCCTCGATGCGGGTGCGCCGCGCGGTGCTCGGGGAGATCAAGGAGAAAAAGGAAGGGGGCTTGTATTATACGAAATCCTTCCGTGAACTCATGAACGCGATTCTCGACATCGAGGACTTTTTCAACGGCACGATCAAGAGCGAGCGTTCCAAATCCCCCGAATATTTCTATCGTCAGTTGATGTCGTTCTATAAGAGCGCAAGCTTCGCCGTACGCAATACCGACCGTATCGTCAAAGAGGCGGAGACGAGTCTTTCCGCCCTTGCGGACGATATCGAAAAGGAGATCGCCGACTTGCGGCGTTTCAAGCAAAAGATCGGGGGAATTGACGTATATATGTACGCCGACCGCATTGCAAGGCGAAAGGAAATTTTGGAGGAGATCCAAAAGACGAAGGAGAAGGTACTTTCGATCGGGGAGCATAATACGGCGTTTTCCGAGTTCTATCTGTACCTTCGCGGCGAGAAAAATTTCTCGGAAATCGGGGAAGGAACTTCCTTTATCGATATCGTGCGGTATTTTTATCGGGAAACGGTAAAAAAATATAAAGTGAACTACGGTATGACGTCCAAAAAGATGTACCGCTCGGACGCCTATGCGCTTTGCGTCATCTGCGCCGGTATTTGCGAGCGGCTTTCGCCCGTGTATTCCTACGTATTCGTAGACGAGGGACAGGATATTTCCCCCTGCGAATACGCCCTGCTGCGGAAAATCAACGCCAAGGCTTCCTTCAATATCTTCGGCGACCTCGCGCAAAACGTAACCAAGTGGCGAGGCGTGAAGGACTGGAAGGAAATTTCCCCCGATTTCCCGATATACGAGCTCAATCAGAATTATCGCAACACCAACCAGATCGTTTCCTTCGTCTCGGGAAAGCTTGGACTGGATATGCAATCCATCGGCTACGACGGCCCCGAAGTGGTGAAGATCTCCCCGCGCGGCGTCAATGCGTTTTTCAAGGATAAAAAGGGATTGAAGGCGGTGATTTGCGCAGAGAGTGAAAAGGAAAACTATGCGCGAAAAACCTATAACGACGTGCGCGCGAAGGGTAAAGTTTCCCGTAACAAAATCAATATTATGACGGTGTATGAGAGTAAGGGCTTGGAATTTTCCTCCGTCGTCGTGGCGGAAAGGGGAATGACGGACAGCGAGAAATACATCGCCTACACCCGAGCGCTCAAAGACCTTGCGGTGATAGAGTGAGGTGGAGATGAAAAACATATTTCTCGTGGACGTGGACGATACGATTTTGGATTTTCACGGCGTTTCCGCGGACGCCTTTCGCGCGGCGTGCTTGGAAAACGGCGTCGCTTGGAGCGAGGAGCTCCAACGTCAATACTGGGTTTTCAACGTTTCGCTTTGGGAGGCGTTGGAGCGCAAGGAACTGACGCGCGAAGAGCTCATGCGCGAACGGTTCGTCCGGTTCTTTCAAAAGTTGGGCTTGCACGATGCGGACGGGTACGCCGTCAATCGGTCGTATATCGCGTATATTTCCAACCACCCCCGCTATCTTCCCGGAGCGGAGGATTTCCTGCGAAAGCTTTCCCAAGCGGGGCGGATCTTTTTTGTGACCAACGGCACGGAGGATATTCAGAAATCCCGTTTCGATATCGTAGGGCTTTGGGAAAAAGCGGAGAATACGTTTATTTCCCAAAGAATCGGCTATGATAAACCGGCGAAGGCGTATACGGCGTACGTCTTTTCGCATATTCCCGACTTTCGTCGGGAGCAAGCCGTTTGGATCGGCGACAGTTTGAGCGCCGATATGCGAGCGGCGTGGGAGGCGGAAGTGACGGGAATCTGGTTCAACCCACAGGGAAAGGCGAATACGAGCGGCGTGCAGCCCGACTATGAAGCGAGCAGTTTTGAGGAAATTTTGGAAATTTTAGGGAAATTTACACAAAATCCTTAAATTTTTTCCTTCAATCATTTGAAAAATTAAAAAAAAGATGTTATAATAAATGCATAATGGCATTTTTTGGCGAAAAATATTTACAGAATTTATAGAACGTATAAATTGAGGACGAAATGGCAGAACTGAAAAAAACGACGAAGAAAACAGAGGAATACACCGCCGGCAACCTTGAGGTCTTGGAAGGTCTCGAGGCTGTTCGTATGCGTCCGGGTATGTATATCGGCTCGACGGGGATCAAAGGGTTGCACCACATTCTTTGGGAAATCGTGGACAACGCGATCGACGAAGCGGCAAACGGCTATGCAAATAGAGTTAAAGTGACGTTGCACGCGGACGGAAGCGCCTCCGTAGAGGACAACGGGAGAGGGATCCCCACCGACATTCACCCCAAGGAAAAGGTTTCGGGCGTACAGCTCGTATTCACGAAATTGCATGCAGGCGGTAAATTCGGACAGGGGAATTACGAATATTCGGGCGGTTTGCACGGCGTAGGCGCGTCCGTTACCAACGCGCTTTCCGAATGGTTGACGGTAGAAGTATGCCGCAATAAGCGCGTCTATAAAATGAGTTTCCATTCCAAGTACAATCCCCGCAAAAAGAAGGTGGAGGCAGGGATCCCCGACGGCCCCTTGCAGGACACGGGTATTTCCACCAACCGCACGGGTTCGTATATCCGCTTTAAGCCGGACGCTACCATTTTCTCGGAAACGTCTTTCGACCTCGAAACGGTGGAAGAGCGTTTGAGACAAATCGCCTTTTTGAACCGCGGCGTGGAGATCACTTTGATCGACGAACGTATCACGATGGCGGAGGCGCAGCGCAGCCGTATGCTCTACTCGGACGAGGAAGAGACGGAAGAGGGCGAGGAAGGCGTGGACGAGGGCGTAGAGACTGCGGAGGACCAACAATCACTCTTCGGCGAGTTGGACGAGCTTGCGCTCGAAAGCGAACCTTATCGTATCCATTTCAAATACGAAGGGGGGATCTCCGATTACGTCAAGAGCCTCAACGAGGACAAGCACAAGCTGTACGCGCAACCCATTTATTATAAGGCGACCAAGAACAACATTCAGGTGGAATTCTCCATTCAGCATACGGGGGAATATCGGGAATGTATGTTCTCTTTCGTCAATAATATTCCCACGCCCGAAGGGGGATATCACGAGATCGGGTTCCGTTCGGGGTTGACCCGCGTGCTCAATGAATATGCGAGAACGAACGGATTTTTGAAAGAGAAGGATCCCAACTTCCAGGGGGACGATTTCAGTGAAGGGCTTTCCGTCGTCCTTTCCATCAAGATGACGAACGTGCAGTTTGAAGGACAGACGAAGACCAAGCTCGGCAACACCGAGGCGCGTCCTGCGGTGGAAGCGGCGGTCGTGGAAGGATTCAACGCCTTCAAAAACGTCCGCGGTTATAAAAAGACCATGGACGAAATTATCAAAAAGGCGCAAGGCGCGGCGAAGTCCCGTATTGCGGCAAAAACGGCGAAGGACAACGCAAGGGCGAAAAACAGCATTGACGGCTTGACGCTCATCGGCAAGCTCGCGGCTTGCTCGGGCAGAAAACCCGAACTCAACGAAATGTTCATCGTAGAGGGGGATTCCGCAGGCGGTACGGCAAAGCAGGCGAGAGTGAGACAGTATCAGTCCATTCTGCCCCTGCGCGGCAAGCCTTTGAACGTAGAGAAGAAAAAGCTTTCGCAAATTCTGGAAAACGAGGAGATCCGTACGATGATCAGCGCCATCGGCGCGGGCATCGATCCCGACTTCAAACTCGATAAAATCAATTATCACAAAGTCATCATTCTTTCCGATGCCGACCAGGACGGTATGCACATTCGCTGTATTTTGCTTACCTTCTTCTTCCGCTATATGCGTCCGCTCATCAACGAGGGACACGTCTATATCGGTATGCCGCCCCTCTATAAAGTGTATAAGGGGGACAAGGTCGAGTACGCGTACGACGATAAAGAACTCGACGAGAAGATTGAAAAAGTGGGCAAGGGCTGTCAGTTGCAGCGTTACAAAGGGCTGGGGGAAATGAACGCCGACCAGCTTTGGGAAACGACCATGAATCCTGCCACGAGAAACCTCATTCAGGTTACGGTGGAGGACGCCGCCAAAGCGGAGCGCATGATCACCAAACTCATGGGGGACAAGGTAGAGGGCAGAAAGGAATTCCTTGCCAAGTATGCCAACTTTGACAAGCGCGACGGCTTCATAGAAAGAAGAAAGAAGACGGAAGGAAAGACGGAGGAGGAAGAATAAGATGGCGAGAAAGAAGAAAGAAGAATCCGTTCAGGTAGAACCGACCGGGCAACTTTTCGTAGAGCCTTTGGAAAACGTATTACATTCCTCCATGCTTCCGTATGCGGAATTCGTCATTCTCGACCGTGCGCTGCCTCGTGTGGAAGACGGCTTGAAACCCGTACAAAGACGTATTTTGTACACCATGAAGGAAATGGGCTTGACGCCCGACAAACCGCACAAAAAGTGCGCCCGTATCGTTGGCGACTGCATGGGTAAATATCATCCCCACGGCGACAGTTCGGTATACGACGCCATGGTACGTATGGCGCAGGATTTCAATATGGGCAAGACCCTCGTAGACGGGCACGGAAACTTCGGTTCGGTCGACGGCGATCCCGCCGCGGCAATGCGTTACACCGAAGCGAGAATGCAGCCTTTGGCGCTCGAAATGCTCCGCGATATCGATAAACAGACGGTCACCTTCTCCCCCAACTTCGACGACAGTTTGGAAGAACCGGACGTATTGCCCGGGCGTTTCCCCAACTTGCTCGTCAACGGCGCGTCGGGGATCGCCGTCGGTCTGGCGACGAATATTCCCACGCACAATCTGGAAGAAGTCATCAACGGCGTCGTGGCGTATATCGACAATCCCGCCATTTCCCTCGAAGAAATGATGGAATATATTCCCTGCCCCGATTTCCCTACGGGAGGGGTGATTATCGCCAACGAGCTCATTCAGGCGTATAAGACGGGACGTGGTAAAATCACCGTTCGTTCCAAAATAACAGCCGAAAAGACGGATAACGGCAAGACGAATCTCATCATCAGCGAACTGCCTTATCAGGTCAATAAGGCGCAATTGCTCAGGAAAATTGTAGATTTAAGAGAGGATAAGAAAGAGGAACTCGCGGGGCTCGATTTCGTCGCGGACGAATCGGATAGAACGGGTATGCGCGCCGTCATTCGCGTGAAGAAGGACGCCGACGTGGACGCCATTTTGAAATGTTTGTATAAATATACCGATCTGGAAGTTACCTTTGGCATCAACATGGTTGTGATCGCAGACGGGAAGCCTCAACAGCTCGGGCTTATGGATATTCTCCGTCACTACGTCGCGTATCAGCAGAAAGTCATCAAACGCAGAACGCTGTTTGAACTCGAACAGGCGGAAGCGCGTTGCCATATCTTGGAAGGGTTGATTATCGCCGTACAGAATATCGACGAAGTGATCGCCATCATCAAGAAATCGGAAAGCACGGCGGATGCGAGAGCCAAATTGATGGAGCGTTTTGAAATTTCCAAAATTCAGGCGCAGGCGATCCTCGATTTAAAGCTTGCAAGACTGACGAAGCTGGAAATTTATAAACTCGAACAGGAGCTCAAAGAGCTCATCAAACTCATCAAAAAGCTCAAAGCCATCGCCAAGAGCGGCGATTTGCAATTGCAGGTCGTCAAGGAAGAAATCACGCAGATCAAGCAAGCGTACCCTTCTCCCAGAAAATCCCGTTTGGTATTTACGAGAGAGGAAGCGGACGAATTGATCGCCACTTCGACCGAGAAGAAACCCGGCGTGCCCTGCGTGCTTGCGTATACGGCGGACGAGCGGTTCAAGGTATTGACGGGCAAGCAGATCGAGGCGCTTGAAAAGCCTTTGGAAGGCAAGTTCAAGCCGCATTTGGTGGCGTTGCACCTCTTAAATACCGTCACCGATAAGCGTGTTTTTGCCTTCACCAATTACGGCAACTGCCACAAGCTGGATATTTCCGATCCCGAGTTGGAATGCAAGTTGAGCGACGAAGGCGTTACGCTCAAAGAATTGTCTGACGACGCCGAACAGGGCGAAAGGGTGGTAGCCCTCTTTGAGGTGGGCGAACGTCTGCCTTACGGGCATTTGCTCTTCTTCACGAAGAAGGGTATGATCAAGAAGTCCGAGTGGTCGGAATACGAACAGCGAAAGGACAGTTTCCAGGCGGTCAAACTCAACGAGGAAGACGAAGTCATAGGCGTCGAGGAAGATACGTCGGAAGAGGATACCATCATCATGGTCACCAAGGAGGGGATTTGTCTGAACGCGTTGAAGAACGATATCCCCACCCAAGGCAGGATTGCCACAGGCGTCAAGGGCATTATGCTCCGAGAGGGAGACGAAGTGATCCTGATGAAACAGATTAACGGCGAAGGGGAAATCGTCATCGCCACGACGGAAGGCAAATTCAAACGGGTCATCTCCTCGCAGATCGAACCGAGCAAACGTTATAAGAAAGGCTCGATGATTGTGAGTCTGAAAGAGGGTGCAAGCGTGCTTTGCGCGTCCTACGTCACCGTTCCCTATATGCTTGCGGTGGAAGAGAAGAACCACGCGGTGAGCGAACTTTCCAGCGAGGACGTCTTCATCTCCGTACAGAGCGCAAGGGCAAAGAAGCTTGCCCGCTATGCGGAAGATTCCGTTTTGAGGGTCATTCCTCTACCCTATAAAAAGGGAGAATAATGCAGAGGGAATAATTAGAGCAAATCAGGGATAAACCACAAAAAACCGACATAATATATTTTGTAACCTATTCAGGGAGGTCGGTGATTTTGTGGGAATATATTGAAGAACGAGCAATTAAATGCGCGGAGTATATCGTGGAGACGGGCTGTACCGTTCGGGCGTGTTCCGCGCATTTTAACGTAAGTAAATCTACGGTACATAAAGACGTTTCCGAACGCTTGCGCTATATCGATCCGGAACTGTATGAAAAGACGCGAAAAATATTGAATTTCAATTTGAGCGAGCGCCATATCCGCGGCGGCATCGCGACCAAAGAAAAATACGAGGCGCAGGCAAAACGCAAGAGTTGACGAAAGAAAGTCACGGTTTGTAAAAATCGTGACTTTTTTCATAAAAATAAAAGGAATTTTATGGAAGTACTTGTAATTTGTCGAAAAATGTGGTATGATGTAAATAAGATTTACGGGAGATAGAAAGATTATGAAAAAAATTGCGGTTGTGGGACTTGGTATTATCGGCGGCTCCATTTGCGGTGCGTTGACGAAAGCAGGATATTACGTGGACGGATTCGGAAGAAGCGAAGCGTCCGTGCAGTTTGCGCTCCAAGCCGGATACGTTCGGGCGAGGGGGGAAACTCTTGCCGATTACGACGTCGTGTTCATCGCCGTGCCGCCCAAGGCGACCATGGAATATCTGGACAAGGGCGTATTCAAGGACGGCGCGCTCGTCATGGATATCTGCGGCGTCAAGAGCTCGCTTGAAAAAGTCGTCTATTCCAAACCGCGCAACTATCGCTACGTGGGCACGCATCCCATGGCGGGGAAGGAGACTTCGGGCATCGCCTCGGCTTCGCCCGATTTATTCAAAAATGCAAATCTGATCATCACCCACGCCCCGCAAACGGAGGCGGAGGATATTCGAGAAGCGAAGGAATACGCGCATGCGATGAAGTTTGGGAAAATCGTGGAATGCACGGCGGAAGAACACGATAAAAAGATTGCGCTTACCTCACAGCTTGCGCATATCGTTTCCAACGCCTACGTCAAGAGCCCGCAGGTGCGGCATTGCGACGGCTTTACGGGGGGCAGCTTTCAGGACATGACCCGTATCGCAGGCGTAGACGAGAAAATGTGGATCGAACTCTATATGGAAAACCAAGAATATATCGTGGCGGAACTCGAAGGACTCATCGAAAATCTATCCGTCTATTGCGACTGTCTCAAACGCAACGACGCGGAGGGGCTTGCCGAAACGCTGAAAGAGGGACGCTTGATTCGAGAAACGATCAAACGGGGCAACGATTAAAGAATATTTTTCAAAAATGGAGAAAACAGTTTACATTTTGTAAAATATTTGGTATACTAAAAGAGAAGAAAGTCGAAAAAAGGGAAAAATTGTGAAACGATGTAGATTGACGATTACGACGATTGCAGACGGCGTGGAGACCGCGATTACGCGTGAGGGAAAGATGAAGCTCGCCTTATCGGAAGCGGAGTTATTATATCGGGAAGAATGCGCGCAAGTCTTGATCCGCTTACGAAATTCAACGGCGGAGATCGTTCGCGAGGGAGATTATAACCTGCATCTGCATTTGCAAGAAGGAATGCAAACGAGCGGCTCGATCGGAATCGGGGGCTCGGATGGTGAAATTCAAACCTTTGCCCGTCGTGTTGCCTATTCCATTTCCCAAGACGCTCTGCTTTTATCCTTGCAGTACGATCTGATCATCAGCGGAGAAAGGCAGAAAATGAAGTTGCGGTTATTGTCGAGATTTGAGGAAGAGTATGAAGATTGAGTATTTGGGACATTCTTGTTTTCGTCTGCAAAACGAACGGGGGATGCGCATTATCACCGATCCGTATACGAGGGTGGGTTACGAGCTTCCCGACGGGTTGGAGGCGGAGCTTGTGACGACGAGTCACGGGCATTACGACCATAATTATATCGCGGCGATCGGCGGTAATCCGCAAATTCTTTCCCAAGAGGGGGCGTATGAATACGACGGCGTGAAGATCGTCGGCAAGCATACCTGGCACGATCCCAAGCAAGGCGCTCTGCGCGGCGGAAACGTGATGTTCCGCTTTACGCTGGACGGCGTGGAGGTTTGTCATTTCGGGGATTTGGGCGAGGCGTATTCGGAGGAGATCGGAGAATTTCTCAAAGGGGCGGACGTGTGGCTGATCCCCGTCGGCGGCACGTATACCATCGACGCCGAACAAGCGATGGAATATATACGAAAAGGGAACCCCAAGGCGGTGATTCCCATGCACTATCGTCCGACGGACGGGCGTTTGGATATTGCGACGATCGATTCGTTTTTGCAATATGCAGACGGGAAAAACGTCGTGCGTTGTCCGAAAGGGGAGTTCGTTTTCCGCAAGGCGGAGCTGACGGACGGAGAAACCAAAATCATCTATATGGAGCGGAAATAAATGAGGCGGATCAACGAAAATGAATTTAAGCTGACTTGCAGGGGGTTTTTGGACAGGCAGACGATCTCCTCCCTTCGTCCTTACGGGCGAAAGGTTGGGGTTGCCGAGCCGACGGCAAAGACCAAGCAGGCGCTCATCGAGGATATCATTGCCATTCTTGCAGGGGAGCAATCGCCCACCCCCCGTTCGCAACGCGGCGCTCCGGTGCGGGACGACTTCGTAGACCCCTATATCGTCGAACGCATGGAGGAAATTTGCAAGAACTTCCCCGACGAGTCCGAATATAAATTCGGGGGAGGGGAGACGACCCGCGCTCGGTTACAGGAACTCAAAAAGAACCCGATATACTGGAAGGTGGAGGATCCAAACGCGGCGCGTATGCAACCGAAGGGGCAGCGCGTCATCTTCCGAGGGCAGTATACGAAGAAAGAAAAATCGCGCTACTTACAGCCTCTGATCTGGAACGATGTGGAAGATAATATCCGCATCACTTCGGATACGGAGCACAACGAGCAGTTGCGGGAAGGGGACGTCGTCACCTGCTATGCGGAGCGCGAAGGAGAGGAATTGATCGCGACGGAGGTGGTCACCATCAGCGGGATGCTGATGGAATTCTTCCGACGGGGACGATTCGAAGAATTTTCCGCTTGTTATCCCCATCGAAAAATGCAGTTCTTTCGGGAGGGAACGAACGAAAAACTTTCCGATAAATATTTCGACTGGTTGCTTCCCATGGGGAGAGGACAGCGCGGCTTGCTGATCTCTCCGCCCAAGGCGGGCAAGAGTACGTTGCTTTTGGATATGGCTGACTCCATACAAAGATGCAACCCCGACGTCAAGGTGCTCGTCCTTCTGGTCGAACAGTCCCCCGAAAGCATCGGGCAGTTCCGAAAGCGCATCGATCGGGAGGAGCTCGTATATACGACCTACGAAGACACGCCCGAAAAGCAGATCGAAGCGGCGGAATTTCTGCTCAGTCGCGCAAAACGGCTGGCGGAATGCGGAAGACAGGTCTGTCTGCTCGTCGATTCCATGAACGCCTTGGCGCACGCCTATAACGACACGAACGAATCCCTCGGCGGCAGAACGTTGGCGGGCGGCGTGGAGAGCAAAACGTTGCAATATATCAAGCGCTACTTCGGGACGGCGAGATGTTTGGAAAACGGGGGCGCAATCACGATGCTCGGAGCTCTTTCGGTGGACACGGGCGATCCCGCGGACGCACTCTTGGAAACGGGGCTCACGGCGCTTGCGAATTATCGGGTCTATTTGCAGGAATCGTTGGCGAAACGAAGGATCTATCCCGCCATTGATTTTGCAAAAACGCAAGGCAATCAAAACGGCGATTTGGCAGATTGCGAGGAAACGAGGTTGTACGAGCGCTTGAAAGAAAACTATCTTCCCAAGCAGGGCGCAGAAAAGCTACTTTCCGATCTTTCGGAATGTTCCTCGGCGAAACAATTTCAACAAAAAATTTTGCAGGGTGATTGAAAAATCACCCTCTTTTTGACGAGGAAAGATTTTGCTATATAATTTTTCAATAGCAGAAAATCAAGCGGTGGGGCGGAAGGCGGAAAAATTAAGGAAAAACGGTGTTTGGAAAGGGGGGTACGTATAAGTTTTTCTAATACCAAGTTTTTTGGTGAACTCTTGATATATATAGGATTGTATGATATAATAGGAAAGCTTCACATAATAGACAAAACCACAATATGTTGTGTTTATTTTCGGATAAACACACAAGATATTGTTATACATACGAAAGGAGGTACGTGATGAAAGAGATGAAAATTATCAAGCGGAGCGGCGAGGAAGTCCCCTTTGATAAAGAAAAAATAGTGAATGCATTAAAGAAAGCGAATCGAGAGGTCTCCGAGCGCGACCGTATTTCCGAAGGCGCTTTGTACGCGATCGCAGACGTTGTGACCGAACAATGCGAAAGTTTGGGCAGAGCTCCCCACGTGGAAGAAATTCAAGATATGGTAGAAAACCGTCTGATGGCAACTCTTTGCTTTGCTTTGGCGCGGAAATATATCACCTACCGTTACAATCGTACGCTCGTGCGTAAAGTGAATACGACCGACGCACAGATCCTGTCCTTGATCGAGTGCAACAACGAGGAAGTCAAACAGGAAAATTCCAACAAAAACCCCACGGTGAACAGCGTACAGCGCGACTATATGGCAGGGGAGGTATCCAAGGACCTTACCCGTCGCATTTTGTTGCCCAACGATATCGTTGCGGCACACGACGAGGGCTTGATCCATTTCCACGACGCCGATTATTTTGCACAGCATATGCACAACTGCGACCTTGTCAATCTGGAAGATATGCTCCAGAACGGCACGGTGATTTCGGGTACGTTGATCGAAAAGCCGCACAGCTTTTCCACGGCTTGCAATATTGCAACGCAGATTATCGCGCAGGTGGCGTCCAACCAGTACGGCGGGCAGAGTATTTCCCTGACCCATCTGGCGCCCTTCGTGGATATCAGCCGCCAAAAGATCCGCAAGGAAGTGGCGGAGGAACTCGTCGGGTTGAACGCCTCGGAAGAACACGTTGCGGAAATTGCCGAAAAACGCCTTCGCGACGAGATCAGAAGGGGGATCCAAACCATTCAGTATCAGGTCGTAACCCTGCTTACCACCAACGGGCAGGCGCCGTTCGTCACCGTCTTTATGTATTTGAACGAAGCGCGTAACGAGCAGGAGAAAGCCGATTTGGCGATGATCATCGAGGAAACCCTTCGTCAGAGAATTTTGGGTGTGAAAAACGAGGAAGGCGTATGGATTACGCCCGCATTCCCCAAACTTATCTACGTTCTGGAACCCGACAACATTACGGAGGATCAACCCTATTTCTATCTGACCGAGTTGGCAGCGAAGTGTACGGCAAAACGCATGGTACCCGACTATATTTCCGAAAAGAAGATGCTCGAATATAAGGTCGATAAGAACGGGGAAGGACATTGTTATACCTGTATGGGTTGCAGAAGCTTTTTGACCCCTTACGTCGACGAGGACGGAAAACCCAAATATTACGGAAGATTCAATCAGGGCGTCGTCACCATCAACCTCGTGGACGTCGCGCTCTCTTCCGGAAAGAACGAAGAGAAGTTCTGGCAGATTTTCGACAATAGATTAGAGCTTTGCTATCGTGCACTCATGGAACGTCACAATCGCTTGAAAGGGACTCTCTCCGACGCCGCGCCCATTCTTTGGCAGTACGGCGCGCTCGCGAGACTGAAAAAGGGCGAACCCATCGACAAATTGCTCTACGGCGGTTACTCCACGATTTCCTTGGGCTACGCAGGCTTGTATGAATGTGTCAAGTACATGACGGACAAATCGCATACCGACGAAGAGGCGAAACCCTTCGCGCTTGCGGTGATGAAACACATGAACGACAAGTGCAAGGAATGGAAAGCCAAGGAAAATATCGATTTCTCCCTGTACGGCACGCCGCTCGAAAGCACGACGTATAAATTCTCCAAATGTTTGCAAAAGCGTTTCGGCGTCATTCCCGGGGTTACGGATAAGAGCTATATCACCAACAGCTATCACGTGCACGTTTCCGAGGAGATCGACGCGTTCACCAAGCTCAAATTCGAGAGCGAATTCCAGCAGCTTTCGCCCGGTGGCGCCATTTCCTACGTGGAAGTTCCCAACATGCAGGACAATATCCCTGCCGTCCTTTCCGTCATGAAATTCATCTATGAAAACATCATGTACGCCGAGCTCAATACCAAGAGCGACTATTGTCAGGTATGCGGTTACGACGGGGAAATTCAGATCGTGCACGACGAATCGGGGAAACTCGTGTGGGAATGTCCTCATTGCCATAACCGCGATCAATCGAAGATGAACGTCGCAAGACGCACCTGCGGCTATATCGGAACGCAATACTGGAATCAGGGCAGAACGCAGGAAATCAAAGACCGCGTCCTTCATCTTTAATGCATTATTCCACAATCAAATGGATAGATATCGCCAACGGAGAGGGAGTGCGTGTTTCCCTGTTCGTATCCGGTTGTACCCGTCATTGTAAAAATTGTTTCAATGAAATTGCGTGGGACTTCACACACGGCGATGTATTTGACGAATCGGTCGAGGAGCGGATCCTTACTGCTCTTCAATCGGACTATATCGCAGGGGTATCCCTGCTCGGCGGCGAGCCGCTCGAACCGCAAAATCAAAGGGCGTTATATCCCTTCGTCAAGCGGTTGAAAAAGACCTTTCCGCAAAAGACGGTTTGGTGCTATACGGGGTGTACCTTCGACGATAAGAGCGGTATGCTCAAAGATACGCAGAAGAATACGGAAGTCACGAAGGATTTGATTGCGTTGTTCGACGTGTTGGTGGACGGCCCGTATCTGGAAGAGCTCAAGGACGTCCGTTTGAAGTTTCGCGGATCCTCGAACCAACGCATTATCGACGTGAAAAAAAGTCTGATCAAAGGCGAATGCGTTTTATATATTGAATAGAAGTAAAAATCCGTCGCATACAATAGAGTATGCAGACGGATTTTTTCAGAAAAAAGTCATGGATTGCGGCGGTCGGCTGTTTGCTCGTTCTTTTCGTGTTTTTCACGGTCGTTTACGCCGCCTTCTTGGGACGGGCGCAAAGCGTTTGGCTTGGACAAAGTTTTTATTTTCTCTTATCGAATGCGGAACACGTCGAAGCGGGCGCATACGATGCGCAATTCAACGGCGGCGCCGGATATTTGTTGGAGTACGGGGGAAACGAGTACGTCGTTTTGTCCGTATATATGAAGGTAGAAGAGGGGATCGCCGTGCAAAATTCCATGGCGGATAAGGCAGAGATATTGCAAATCGACGTCGGGCGGCTCTATTTCAAAACTTGCGAGGAGAAAAGACGTGCGACGCTCTATCAAAGCGCGCTGAATTGCCTGCACGGCTGTATGGAAGTGTTGGACGAAGAAATCAACCGTCTGGCGCGCGGAGCCACCCAACAATCCGCTCTTCGCATTCTCGGCATTTTATGGCGGCAACTGGAATATTTGTCTACCGCCTACGAGGAATCCTTTCCCAAATATGCGCAGGTGTGCAAATGCGCAAGCGAGCAGTTGAACGACCTTCTGTCCGATATCGTCTACGTCAAAGATTTGCGCTATTTGCTTTGCGATTTAACGACGGATTATATTCAAATCTGCGCGGACTTTTCTTTGTAGAGTTTGAAAAAATGATGTAAATCGCTTTACTTTTGCCTTTTTTTATGCTAAAATGTCATATATAAACATGACGAAATTATATAAATAATGGTTCAGGGCGAAGTGCATATGAAGAAATATTATGTTTTACATAATCCCCTTGCGGGGCATGGAAAGGAAAAGAACGATCTGGAAATTTTGAAATCCCTTTACGGGGAAGAGAATTTAGTTTGTATGGATATGACGGAAATCGTGGATTATTCCGCATACTTTGCAAACCTTTCCGCGGAAGACGAAGTCGTGCTCTGCGGCGGCGACGGAACGGTCAATCACTTTATCAACAAGACGAAGCACTTGAATATTATCCAAAACGTTTTCTATTTGGGGAGCGGTAGCGGCAACGATTTCTTACACGATATCGAAGGTACTTGCGACAAGCCCGTTTTGTTGAATCCCTACCTGAAAAATTTACCGACGGTAACGGTCAAGGGAACGGAATATAAGTTCATCAACGGCGTCGGTTACGGCATCGACGGCTATTGTTGCGAGGTAGGGGATAAGCTTCGCGCTACTTCCGAAAAGCCCGTAAATTATACGATGATTGCCATTAAGGGATTGTTGTTCCACTATAAACCCACCGACGCAACGGTGATTGTAGACGGCAAGGAGTACAACTTCAAGAAGGTATGGCTTGCGCCCACGATGTTTGGGAAATATTACGGTGGGGGTATGATGCCCACGCCCGGTCAAACGCGCGAGGCGGATCAGCTTTCCGTGATGCTTTTCCACGATTCCGGAAAATTGAAGACGCTCATGATTTTCCCTTCTATTTTTTCGGGCGAACACGTAAAGAACGAAAAATACGTCACGATGCTCTCGGGCAAGGAAATTACGGTGAAGTTCAGCGAGCCCCGTCCCTTGCAGGTAGACGGCGAAACGATTCTGGGCGTGACCGAATATACGGCAAAAAGATAAAAGTAAAACGCGGTTTGGAAAACCGCGTTTTTTCATAGGGAGGATAAAAAGTAGCAAAATCCCCTTGAAAACATCTCGTTTCCAAGGGGATTCGTGGAGCTACTGGCCGGACTTGAACCGGCGACCTGCTGATTACGAATCAGCTGCTCTACCGACTGAGCCACAGTAGCAAGCGTTGCGATTTATCTCTCAACAACAGCTTATTCATTATACCTGATTGCAAAGAAAAAAGCAAGCGTTTTACACCACGTTTTTCTATTTTTTTGTGGAAAAATAAAAAATTATTGACGAATCATAAAAAAACGTTCTTATCACAGCTTTCAGGATAGAGCAAATCGTATACTTTTTCCGCAAAGGCGTCCCTTTCATAGACTTTTTTTGCAACTCCCGTCAAAGAATCCTTATCGTTTGCACGAATGAGAATGGGCAAAGAGGAGGAAGATAAAGCAGAGAGCAGGTCGCTGCGCTCCTTCCTGATTGCCAAAATGCGCAGGTAGAGGGGGGCTTGTAAACTTTCTTTCACGAGCTTTTCTTCGATTTGCAAAAGGTTTTGCAGCGCAATCCTGCGGATTCTCGAAGTCGTATATCTTGCGGAAGTCAGCGTTTCCGCCAACGTTTGGGGCAGGAGCGCCGCTTTTTTCAATGCGTTTTCCAAACCCTCGGTGCAATCGCACGTGGTTGCGATCTCCTCGGCGGAACGGGATAAGACGGCGTATTTCTCCAAGATGTCGAGCGTATCTTCCAGTCGGCTTGGTAAATCCGCTTGGACGAAGTCGGGAAGATTTTGCGCGCAGGAAACGCCCCGTTGTATGCTTGCGCGAATGGCGGTCGCCGAGGAATAGTTTTCCTGCAATCGTTCGTCGTTGTAGCCGCTCCCGATTCTTTCCATGGGCAAAATTTCGATGGCGGCGTTCTTTTCCAAAATGGCACGCGTATATTCCAACCCCAAAATATTGTTGGGGGAGCAAAGCAGGTCGGTGGAAAGTAGCCCTTCCCAGGCGTTCGCGCGCGCTTTGGCGTAGCTCATGCCCGACGCGACGTTGGCTTTGAGTCTTTCCGAAACGGTTTTGGGCTCGTGATTGAGCAAATCGGCGGCATGCAGGAAGGAGTTCCCGCCCGCATTCTCCGCGCCGAAACATAAGGAGGACACGCATGGAATGGCGGAGAGGATCGAAATTGCTCCTTTTGCAAATAATTCGGCGTTGGAAGTCGCAAAGACGGTGGGGAGCTCGACGACGATATCCGCCCCCGCCTGTACGGCGTGCTTTGCGCGCGTAAACTTATTGAGAACGGCGGCTTCGCCGCGCTGTACGAAATTCCCGCTCATCATACAGAGAAGAGCGTCGGCGCCCGAGCGGCGTTTCGCTTCCTGCAATTGATACAGATGACCGTTATGAAAGGGGTTATATTCGCAAATTATTGAGCAAAATTTCATTTTATTTCTTTCTAATTCCTTTACTTTATAAAAAAACTGTGCTATAATAGAAATGACGGAAAAAATTCGTCGCAGGATTATTATACACGAAAATAAAAAATAAATAAAGCGTTTCGCAATATAGGAGAATAAAATCATGAGAAATATTCTTGATGAAATCAAAGCAAAAGCAAAACAGCTCCAAAAGACCATCGTACTTTGCGAAGGCGAGGACAAGAGAGTCGTCAAAGCAGCCGCAGACGCAACCAAGGAAGGGGTAGCGAAAATCGTCTTGCTCGGCAACGAAGGGGAAATCAAAGCGGCGAACCCAGACGTGGATCTGACGGGCGTTACCATCGTCGATCCGCTTACCTCGGACAAACTTCCCGCATATAACGCAAAACTTTGCGAGATCCGCGCATCCAAAGGCATGACCCCCGAACAGGCGGCGAAACTCTTACAGGACGGCACCTACTTCGGCGCAATGATGTTAAAGATGGGGGACGTAGACGGTCTCGTATCCGGCGCTTGCCACTCCACGGCAAACACCCTTCGTCCCGGTCTTCAAATCATCAAGACGGCAAAGGGCGTTTCTTCCGTATCCAGTTTCAACCTGATGATTTGCCCCGAACAGGGGAATCAGTACTGCCCCGACGGCATGGTATTCTTTGCAGACTGCGGTCTGAATCCCACCTACACGAGCGAAGGTCTTGCAGAATGTGCCATCGCAACGGCAAACTCCGCAAAGGCGATCACGGGCATTGACCCGAAGGTCGCAATGCTTTCCTTCTCCACGATGGGTAGTGCAAAACACGACAACGTAACGATGGTAGCCGAGGCTACGAGAATTGCCAAAGAAAAAGCGCCCGAGCTCAAAATCGACGGCGAATTGCAGTTCGACGCGGCAATCGTACCTTCCGTAGCCGCACTCAAAGCGCCGAACTCCGAAGTGGCAGGTCATGCGAACGTATTTATTTTCCCTGACTTGCAGGCGGGCAACATCGGTTATAAAATCGCAGAACGTCTCGGCGGCTTCATGGCGGTAGGTCCTATCTGTCAGGGCTTTGCAAAACCTTTGAACGACTTGTCCAGAGGTTGTAAATCGGAAGATATCGTAGCGGCTGTCGCCATCACCGCCCTTCAGACGCAGCTTTAATTCTAAGGAGGAAAACAATGAAAGTTCTTGTTATCAACTCGGGAAGTTCTTCCCTCAAATATCAGCTCATTGATATGGAAACGGAAAACGTCATTGCAAAGGGCGTTTGCGAGCGTATCGGCATCGAGGGATCCAAGCTCACGCACAAGGCGAACGGTCAGGAATACGTCATCGATAAGGCAATGCCCGATCACAACGTGGCGGTTTCGCTCGTTCTGGACGCGTTGACGGACGAAAAGCTGGGCGTCGTTTCTTCCATGGACGAAATCGACGCG
The DNA here is from genome assembly GCA_017626135.1 of Clostridia bacterium. Classification (GTDB taxonomy): domain Bacteria; phylum Bacillota; class Clostridia; order Christensenellales; family Borkfalkiaceae; genus Scatosoma. The sequence continues at coordinate 40,049 of JAGAJI010000077.1, forward strand.
GTCGGTCATCGTGTCGTCGCGTCGGGTGAAGCGTTCAAGAAGACGACTCTCGTCGATGAAGACGCGCTCGTCAAGATGAAGGAGATCTGCGACCTTGCACCCTTGCACAACCCTGCGGCTTTGGTCGGCGTGTACGCTTGTCTTGCGGCAATGCCCGGCAAGCCCATGACGCTTGTATTCGATACGAGCTTCCATTTCACGATGCCCGAAAAAGCGTATATGTACGCCATCGATTACAACGATTACGAACAGTACAAGATCCGCCGTTACGGCGCTCACGGCACCAGCCATAAGTTCGTTTCTCAGGAAGCGGCGAAATATCTGGGCAAGAAACCCGAAGACTTGAAGATCATCACCTGCCACCTCGGCAACGGTTCGTCCATCACGGCGGTGAACGGCGGCAAGTGCGTCGACACTTCCATGGGCTTTACCCCTTTGGCAGGCGTACCTATGGGTACGCGCAGCGGAGATATCGACTTTGCAGCGGCGGAATATCTTGCCAAGAAGAAGGGTTGGGACGTTTCCGAAACGCTGAACTACCTCAACAAGAAGTGCGGTATGGCAGGCGTATCCGGCGTTTCCAGCGACTTCCGCGACCTGACGGCTGCAGAAGAAGAGGGCAATGCAAGAGCAAAACTTGCGCTCGATATGTTCAGCTATGCGTGCAAGAAGTACGTCGGTGCGTACGCGGCGGCTATGAACGGCGTGGATTGCGTCGTGTTCACGGCAGGCGTCGGGGAACATACCCCTTACGTGCGTGAAGCGATCTGCTCCGATATGCAGTATCTCGGCATGGAAATCGACCACGACAAGAACTACGAAGACGTGAGAGGGAACGTTCGCGATATCAGCGGAAAGAACTCCAAAGTTAAGATTTTGATCATTCCCACCAACGAAGAACTGGTGATTGCGAGAGAAACCGTGGAATTATTATAAAAATTCTGCATTTTCCCGTTAAAAAAAGTTGACAAAGTTTAAGAAATATACTATACTTGTAAAGTCGGTTTTATGATGAGAATAGACGTTAGAAAACTCAACGTGCAAAAGAAATATTCGGGAAGCATGGAATTTGACTATTCCCCGCCCGAAAGTTTGATTGAAATCCCGTTCGTAAAATTCGCAGGGCCCGCAAAGGTTTCGTTTGAATACGAGCTTTTCGAGGACGATTCCTTGGAAATTCGCGGCAGCATTTCCTATCGGCTCGAAGGACAATGTTCGAGATGCTTGAAGGATGCAGCGCAATCGGTGGAAGGCGAATTGAACGCGTATTTTGAGCCTCGCCCCGATTTCGAGGATTACGGATACACGAACGGCGTGATCGATTTAACGAAAGCCGTGAATGAGGCAATTATGGCGAGTATGCCCTTCGTCCTTTCCTGCGGAGAGGATTGCGAAGGACTTTCTTACAACGGATAAACCGCAAAGAAATTTGAACGAATTATTAATAGAGAGGTGTTACTATGGCAGTACCTAAGGGTAAACAATCGAAGAGCAGAACGAACAAGAGATTTGCAAACTATAAGGCAACCGCAGCAAACATCGTGGAATGTCCTCATTGCCACGAATATAAGGAAACGCATCGCGTTTGCAAAAACTGCGGCTACTATGACGGCGCAGAAGTCGTAGCTCCCAAAGAAGAGAAAAAGGACTAATTTTTTCGTCGAATAAGTAAAGTAGACGGGTGACGATATGCACCCGTCTTTTTGCGTTATACCTTTTCTCTCAATTTGTTTATAAAAATTAACCGAAGTTAATAAATTTATTTGACAAATCCGAGAAAAAGTGCTATACTGAAAGGGTATAGGAGATAAATGCAAAATGAAAGAAAAATTTACGGTTACGGGAATGTCCTGCGCGGCTTGTTCGGCAGGGATCGAACGGACGCTGAACAAAACGGAAGGGGTACGCAAAGCCGAAGTATCCCTGATGGGAGAGAGTATGGTCGTGGAATACGACGAAAGGAAAATCTCCCGTGAGAAGATTATACAAGCGGTCGTGAACTTGGGATACGGCGCAAAGCTCTTTGACGAGAACGTCTTACGAGAGCGCAAACCGCAACCCGATCTTTTGAAGAAGAGGTTTTTCCTCTCCCTTTTATTCACGATTCCGCTCATGTATTTTTCGATGGGCGGCATGATCGGATTGCCGCAACCGAATATGAAAATCAGCGTTACCGTGCAGATGATTTTGGCGCTTGCCGTCATCGTCGTGGATTTCAAATTCTTCACGAGCGGTACGAAAGCCTTAATAAAGGGCGTTCCGAATATGGACACCCTCGTCGCCATGGGATCGGCGGTTTCCTTTCTGTACAGTTTCGTATATACGATTTTGCTGTACGTCGACGCCGCGCCCATGCATACGCATATGTTCTACGAGTCGGCGGCGATGATTTTGACCCTCGTCACCCTTGGAAAATGGTTGGAAGAAAAGTCCAAACGCAAGACGGGAGACGAGATTGAAAAGCTTATCCAACTCATGCCCAACACCGTCACGGTGGAGCGAAACGGCGTGGAGAGCAAAATCACCTTCGGCGATATCGCGCAGGGAGATATTCTTATTGTTAAGCAGGGAGAATATATTCCCGTAGACGGGAAGATTGTAGAGGGGCACGGCTTTGTCGACCGAGCGGCGATCACGGGCGAGAGTATGCCCGTAGAGGTGACCGAAGGGGACAAAGTGACGGGCGCGGATATCGTCAAGAGCGGTTTTATTAAGGTGTTGGCGGAGAAAGTCGGAGTGGAGACCACCCTTTCCCAAATCGTCAAAATGGTAAAAGAGGCAGGGGCAAGCAAGGCGCCTTTACAAAAGATTGCCGATAAAATCGCAGGCGTTTTCGTGCCTGCAGTCACGTTGATTGCGATATTCACCTTCGCAATATGGTGGTGGGTGTCTCGGGACGTCGCTACGGCGGCGAACTACGCCATCAGCGTACTCGTCATTTCCTGCCCGTGCTCGCTCGGGCTCGCAACACCCGTAGCCGTGATGGCGGCGACGGGGCGGGGCATGGCGCTCGGGATCCTGTATAAAGACGCGGAAGCCCTGCAAAAAGCAAAAGATGTCAACTGCGTGTTGCTCGATAAGACGGCAACCTTGACGATCGGGCAGCCCAAAGTGACCGATTTCGAAGTATATCGCGGAGACAGAACGGAGCTTATAAAGCTTGCAGGGGCAATAGAGAGTCGTTCCAACCACCCGATCGCGGAATGTATTTGCGCATTTGCGGAAGAGGAAGTAGGTGCGGAATCGACGGAAATTTCCGAATATTCCTATCAGATGGGGAAGGGCGCAAGCTGTCTGCACCAAGGCAAGCCCTATTACCTTGGCAATCGCCGTCTGCTTGAAAATATTCAAAAAGATAAAGCGAAGAAGGCGGAAGAGTGCTATTCCAAGCAGGGCAAAACCGCCGTATTCCTTGCCGACGGAAAAGATATTTTGGCGGTATTTGCGATTGCGGACACCCTGAAAGAAGAGAGCAAAGAGGCGATCGAGGGCTTGAAAGCCCGTCGCATTCGTGTGGGAATGTTGACGGGGGACAACGAAAACGTAGCGAAAGCCATCGCCGAGCAGGTCGGTATCGACGATTACTACGCAGAGGCGTTGCCCGAGGATAAGGCGAAATCGGTGCAACGGGTACGTCAGGTCGGCGGATTTGTGGCGATGGTCGGAGACGGCATCAACGACAGTCCTGCTTTGAAGGAAGCGGACGTCGGTGTGGCAATGGGTACGGGAACGGATATCGCCATCGACAGCGCGGACGTGGTGTTGTCCCGCGGGGATTTGAGGCTGCTTTGCACCATGGTGGATCTGAGCAGACAGACAGTCCGCAACATCAAGCAAAATCTGTTCTGGGCGTTCTTTTACAACTGCGTCGCCATTCCCGTGGCGTCTGGGGTATTTGCGTTTGCGGGACTCTCCCTCAACCCGATGATCGGGGCTGCTTGTATGTGTTTGAGCTCCCTGTTCGTCGTGACGAATGCGCTTCGTCTCACCAAATTCGGCAAAAAGAAAGAAATTACGGAAAAAACGGAGGATAGCAATATGAAAAAAACTTTGTTGGTAGAAGGTATGATGTGTCAGCATTGCGTCGCGCACGTGACGAAGGCGTTGCAGAGCGTGCAGGGCGTGGCAAGCGTGGAAGTCGATCTGAAAAAGAAGACGGCGGTCGTGGAATTGAACGAAGCCGTGGAAAACGAAACGCTCGTTTCCGCCGTTGCCGAAGCCGGCTATGAAGTAAAGAAAATTTCCTAACCGACAAAACATACGCAAAGATGACAAAATAAACGAGAAAACACGCTTGCGCATATGTTAATATATGCCTACTGTCACCGATCAGGAGGTATAAATATGTCGCAATTGTTGTTGCTGGATAAACGCACGCAAAGTCTGGTAGAGGATTACGTTCCGCAAGGCGAAATCCTCGAAGGCGTTGTGTGCTTTTTTTCCGTTCTCGCCGATTATACGAGGGTGAGGATTTTGTCTGCGCTTGCCATCAGCGAGCTGTGCGTAACGGATATCTGTCGGATTTTGGAAATCAATCAGACGACGGTGTCCCATCAACTGCGTTTTTTGAAGAGCGCAGGTATGGTCAAATGCTGTCGACAAGGTCGAATTATTTTTTACAGCCTCGTGGACGATACGATCACGGACGTAATTTTGAAAGGAATTGAGTTTTTAGGCTGTTAATCTCGTGTATATCCTTGCAAAATTCCGCATTTTGGTGTATAATAGATAGTATGGGTGATTTGAAAGAAAAACTGAAACTTCTGCCCGATTCCCCAGGGGTATATATCATGCTCGATAAAGACGGGATCGTCATCTACGTGGGGAAAGCCCGTGTTCTGAAAAACAGAGTGCGGCAGTATTTTCATACCTCGGCAAAACCCGAAAAGGTGCTTGCCATGGTGGAGAATATCGCAGATTTTTCTTATATCGTCACCAAGACGGAGATTGACGCGCTTGCGCTCGAAAACAATCTAATCAAAAAGTACAAGCCCAAGTACAACATTCTCCTCAAAGACGACCAAACTTATCCGTATATCAAGGTGCATACCAAAGAGGAATTTCCTCGCGTCTCCATTACCCGTAAAATCAAGAAAAAGGACGGGAAGTATTTCGGGCCCTTCATGGGGGGAATCCGTTGCGGAGATCTGCTCGATATCGTCGGCTCCGTCTACAACGTCCGCACCTGTTCGACGGCGATCGGAGAAAAACCCAAAAAGCCTTGCCTTGCCTATCATTTGGGGCGTTGTCTTGCCCCGTGTGCGCATTTGTGCACCCGAGAAGAATATGCGGACAGGGTCAAGGAAACGCTTTCCTTCCTCGACGGAAACTACGAGGAAGCGGAAGAGATTTTGCGGGAAAAGATGCTCAAATTCGCAGAGAACGAGGAATTTGAGCTTGCCATGCAGTATCGGGAAAAGCTTGCGATGCTCTCCAAACTCAAAGTGAAGAGGATCACTTCCTTAAATCGCGCTATCAACGCGGATATCGTTGCGTTAAAGACGAATTTCATCTACTCTTCCGTCAACGTTTTGGTGACGAGAAGCGGCATCATGCAGGGGAGCAGTAACTTTGCCTTGGAGGATAGTTCGTTTACGGAATCGGACGCTTTGACGGCGTTTATCGCGCAGTATTATACCAACCACGAGATCCCCGACGAGATCATCGCACAGGATTTTTGTGAAAAGCAACTGCTTGAAACTTACTTTTTGGAGCGGTTCGATAAGAAGGTGGAGATCACCCTTGCAAAACAGGGAGTCAAACGGCAGCTCTTGGATATGGCGGAACAAAACGCGAGTGAATATCTTTCCAAATCCGTCGATAAAATCAAGCATAAAAACGACATGACGAAGGACGCCTGCCTGCGTTTGCAGGAGATTTTGGGCTTGAAAAAGTACCCCAAACGCATGGAATGTTACGACATTTCCAACGTCAGCGGCGTGGATAAAGTGGGCTCCATGGTCGTCTTTATCGACGGGGAAGCGGACAGGAGCAGTTATCGAAGATTCAAAATCAAGACGGTCGAGGGCGCGAACGACTACGCTTCCCATCAGGAAATGATGCGCCGCCGTCTGGCGAAGTTGGGCACGGAAGAGGAGGAACGTTTCCCCAAACCCGACCTCATCGTCATCGACGGGGGCAAAGGACAGCTTTCTTCCGTACAAGAAATATTTGATGAGATGGGAATTACGGACATTGAGCTTATTGCGCTTGCGAAACAGGAAGAAGAGGTCTTTACTTCGTTTTCCTCGGAAAGTATTCGCATCGATAAAAGAGACTATGCGTTGAAGGTATTGCAGCGTATTCGAGACGAGTCACACCGCTTCGCTATCACCTATTTTCGGAACTTGCATTCCAAACGCAATTTGGCTTCCGTGCTGACGGAAATCGAGGGGATCGGCGACAAGAAACGCAAGGCGCTGATGGAAAAGTTCGGCACGATCGATAAGATCATCGGAGCAACGGAAGAGGAGCTTTGTCAGGTGGAAGGCATCGGACCCGAACTCGCGAAAAAAATTTATATCTATTTTAAGGAAAACATTAAAAATGCGAAAGATTAATTATCCCCTGATCGTTTCCGACTTCGACGGGACGCTCGTAAAAGCGGACGGCACGATCGACGAACGCAACAAAGTGCTGATCGCAGAATATATTGCGGCGGGCGGCTCGTTTGCCATTTCTACGGGGCGCTTGCCCGTGGGCATTCTGCCGCGCGTGAAGGAACTTGGTCTGAAGGGCATGGTTTGTTGCTGTCAGGGCTCGATTATTTTGGATATCGAAAGCGGAAAAACTATCTTGGACGGAAGACTCTCCTTGGAAACGACGCTTGCCATCGTTCGTAAAATGGAGGCGATGGGCTTGCATATCCACGCCTACGATCAATGGGATTATTATTCCAACGTGGACGACGAGGCGTTGAAACTCTACGAACAAGCCGTGCGCGTCAAGGCGAAGTTGGTGACGGACAAGCCCCTATCGCAGTTTATCGAAGAGCGGGGATTTTGCTCGTACAAACTTCTCGCCGTCGTGCACCCGAAGGACAAGGAACGGATTATGCAAGAACTTTTGGCAGAAAATTTCTCGGGGTGCGAAGTGACGAGCAGCGGGGAATTTTTGGTCGAGGTCGTGAACGCACGATACTCTAAGGGTACGGCGGTGGAATTTTTGGCAAATTACTGCAACGTGCCCCTTGCCAAGACGGTGGCGATCGGAGACCAGCTCAACGATCTGCCCATGATAGAACGTGCGGGGTTGGGCGTTGCCGTGCAAAACGCCGAGCAAAAGCTGAAAGATCGCGCGGACTACGTATGTAAGTTTACGAACGAGGAAGGCGCAGTCGGGGAAATTATTGAAAAGTTTGGGTTTATCGAGTAAAGTATGTTGGAAATATTAGCTCCGGCAGGAAATACGGAATGTGCGGACGCCGCGATCAAAAGCGGCGCGGACGCTATATATCTGGGCTTGAACGCCTTTTCCGCCCGTCAGAACGCAGGAAATTTTGACGGGACGGAGCTTCGCGCGCTTTTGGCGAAAGCACATTTTTGCGGCGTGAAGGTCTACGTCGCCATGAATACTCTCGTCAAGGATTCCGAGCTGGACGCCTTTGAGGAAAACCTGCTTTCGGCTTGGAACTCTGGGGTGGACGCCGTCATATTGCAGGACATCTTTTTGGGAAAAAGTATGCACGCACGGTACCCTGAAATCGTTTTGCACCTGAGTACGCAGGCAGGCGTCTGTACGGCAGACGGGGCGCGGCTTGCAAAAGAATGCGGCTTTTCCCGTGTGATTTTGGCGAGGGAAACGCCCCTTGCCGAGATCAAAAAGATTGCGGAAATTCTCGAAACGGAAGTCTTCGTGCAGGGAGCGCTTTGTACTTGTTTCTCGGGACAATGCTATTTTTCATCCTTTGCGGGTGGGAACAGCGGAAATCGCGGGCGTTGCAAACAGCCCTGCCGCAAGCTGTACGCCTACGACCGCAAGGGGAATACCGAAAAGAACTACGCGCTTTCCCTCTCCGATTTATGCGTGGGCGAGGATATGCAAAAGCTGATAGACGCAGGCGTCGTATCCTTCAAGATCGAAGGACGAATGCGTCGTCCCGAATACGTAGCCGCCGCCGTGCGGTATTACCGCCGAATTTTGGACGGAAAAGCGGACTTAGAAGGAACGCTTTCCGACTTGAAGCGTACGTATAACCGTGGCAACTACACCAAAGGACTCGCCTTCGGACAGGACAAACGCTTTTTATCCACCGCCATTCAAGGACATATCGGCGAGAAAGTCGGCGTGGTCAAAGTCGTCAACGGGAAATTCTTCGTGGAGAGCAAATTTTTGCCCAAACAGGGGGACGCGTTTAAGATTTTGCGCGAGGGCAAGGAAGTTGGCGGCGCGAGCTTTTCCAAGGCGGAAGGACGTGGGTTTACCCTGTTTTCCAAAACTCGTCTGAAAAACGGTGACGGCGTGTTTATTACGACGGACACGAGCGTCAACGAGCGGGTCTTACAAGGGGAGCGCAAGGGTGCTATCGTCTTGCAACTGTCCTTCCAAGTTGGCGAACGGGCGAAGGTCAAATGCGGAGACGTCGAGGTTTGCTCCGAGCAACCTTTGGAGAGGGCGGCGAGCCGTCCTTTGACGAGGGAAGAATTGATCGCCTGCTTCAAAAAGACGGACGGATTGTCCGTGGACGTCGATTTTTCCGAAATAGAATTAAGCGGAGATATTTTTATTCCCAAATCGGGACTCAACGCTCTGCGCAGGGCGTTCTATCAAGCCTTGAAAAAGCGAATAACGGGCGGGCGGCAAGTTCTTCATAAACAATTCGAATTGCCCGTTTTTGCAGGGAAAAATCAAAAAATTGCGGTGATTGCGGACGATTTTAAGGGCGTTAAGGCGGATATCGCGATCTACAAACCCGACGATTTTTCAGCGGAGCTCCCCCAAAACTTTTTGGACGGAAAGTTTGAGAAATATTTGTATCTCCCGTCTTTTTATCAGGAAGAAGATCTGATAAAATTGTGGCAAAACGCCAAAGATAAAATAGAGGGTATCTACGCGGAGAATTACGGGCAGTTGCTCTTTGCCAAGGAACACGGGTGGAAAGTGTTCGCCGGCACGGGATTTAACCTCTTCAACGGCGTGGCGTTGCAAACGCTTTTGGATTACGATTGCGTTGCCTATTATGCGATTTCCAAAGAGGCGAATATGCAGGAGGCAAGCGGGCTCGTCAGCGATAAAGCGTTCGTCTTATCCTCGGGCAATATCAAGGTCATGGACCTTTGCTACTGTCCGTTCGGAAAGACGTGTAGCGCGTGCGATAAAAAGCCCGTATATATGCTCACCGATGAGAACGGACGCGTATTCCCCGTCCGTCGCTATCTTTCCGCAGGGGGAGCTTGCCGTTTCGAAGTGTACAACTGTGCCGATTTGATCGGGCAAGGGGTTCCCTGCGCAGGAAAACTTTTGGATCTGACTCTCGTTTCCGACAAAGAGGGGGCGAGCAAGGCAGATACGGACGAAAAACAGAAAGGAATTTACGAAAAGTATACCTCGGGACATTTGAAACGAGGCGTGCTGTAGGCACTACCGCACAATAACATACGGCGCGATAAGCTGTCGATTTTGGGAATAAATGCGTTGGCTCTTTTTGCAATAGGAGTAACTATTGCTGCAAAAAGCCGCCTGTTTCTTCCTCAAAATCGTCTACGCTTCTCGCTTGATGACATTATGCGGTAGTACCTAAAGGAACAGATTATGAATCAGAATGCGATTGAAAAGACCGAACTGAATAAGATTTTATCCCTTGCGGCAGAGTACGCGGTTTTGGAGGGCGGCAAGGAAAAATTGCAGGCGTTTCAACCCGTCGACGACGTGAAGGAAGTCAAACGGCTTTTGAAACTGACGGACGAGTGCAAGAGCTTGCTCTTTTCCTATGGGATTTCCAAAATCGAGTATTTCCCCGCCTTTACCGACGAGCTCGGGCGTGCGAAAAAGGGTTCGCCTTTAAGCTGCGGCGAACTTTTGAAGGCGGAGAATTTGCTCCGTTCCGCAAGAATTGCCCACACGTCCATTTCCACTATTCAGGACGAGAGCATTACGGAAATTCGTTTATTGTCCGAACGCCTGTATTACGACCAAAATCTGGAAGAGGACGTTCGTACGAAAATTCTGAACGATACGGACGTGAGCGATTTTGCCAGCGATAAGCTGTATTCCGTGCGCCGCGACATTCGTCTTTTGAACGAGCGAATCCGCTCCCGTCTTTCCGAATATCTTTCGGGGAGCGAGGGAAAATACTTGCAGGACGGCATCATCACGATGCGAAACGATCGCTACGTGTTGCCCGTCCGCGCGGAATATAAACGCAATATCAAAGGCTTTATTCACGATCGCTCGGCAAGCGGCGCCACCTTCTTCATCGAGCCCGAAGAAATTTTGGAGATGAACAACGAACTCAGGTCCCTGCAAATGGACGAAAAGGAAGAAGTGGAGCGCATTTTGGGGGAACTCTCCCGTCGCGTGGGATTCATGGGGGACGAACTGACCGCAGATATCGGGATTTTGGAAGAGATAGACGCTTTCTACGCCCGAGCGGAGTACGGCTATAAACTCTCCTGTATCAAGCCCGAAGTCAACGGGGAAGGGATCATCGATATCCAAATGGGTCGGCACCCCTTGATCGACCGCAAAAAGGTTGTGCCCGTAAGTCTCGCGCTCGGCAAGGACTATCGGTTTTTGCTCATCAGCGGTCCGAATACGGGCGGCAAGACGGTCACCCTAAAAATGGTGGGGTTATTCTGTCTGATGGCGATGTGCGGACTCTTCATTCCGGCAAAGCGGGTGACGGTGTCCACCTTTGAAGAGATCTATTGCGACGTGGGGGACGCGCAGAGTATCGAGGAAAGTCTGTCCACCTTCTCTTCGCATATCACGAATATCATTCATATCGTCAACGGCGTGAACAAAAACAGCCTCGTTTTGGTGGACGAGCTCGGCGGGGGTACCGATCCCGACGAGGGGCAGGCTTTGGCGAAGGCAATCGTGTCCTACCTTTTGAAGACGGGTTGTGCCGGCGTGGTGACGACCCACTACACGGCGATGAAGGAGTTTGCCTTCTCCGCAGAGGGCATCGAGAACGCCTGCATGGAATTCGACGCGAACACCTTACAGCCCCTGTACGTCATGCGCATCGGTCTGCCCGGTTCGAGCAACGCGCTCGCCATTTCCCGACGACTTGGCTTAAAGGAAAGCATCTTAACCGACGCGCTCTCCAACCTTTCGGAAGGGGCGCAGAAGTTTGAAAACATCGTGCGCAGCGCCGAGGAAAGCCGAATCAAAGCGGAAGAGGCATACCTTGAAAGCAATCGTCTCAAAGCCGAATGGCAGGAGAAACTCCACGAGCTTGAAATCGAGAACGAAAAACTCAAAAGGGAGAAGGAGAAACTCTTTACTTCCGCGAAGGCGGAGTCAAGGCGCATCATCAACGAGCGCACGGCGGACGCCGAAGAGATTTTGGGAGAAATCGAGCAGATTTTTGTGCAGGAGCATATTTCGGAAGCCGATTTGATCAAGGCGAGAACGCTGAAAAACAAGCTTGCCGATAAAGCGTACGAAAGCGAAGAGGACGGCTTGAATCTGACGCAATATTTGCCTGTGGAGCCCGACAAGCTCAAGGTGGGCGACAAAGTTTTCGCCAAGAATATCGGGCAAGAGGGCGTCGTGCAGAACGTTCGCGCAAATAAAGGAGAGGCGGAAATCCTTTGCGGCAACATTCGCTTGCGCAGTAAAATATCCGATCTTTCCCTCGTGTTGGAATCCAAGCCGAATACGGCGAAAAAGCCCAAATGGCAAGTGAAGAAAGAGGGCGAAAAGGTACAGGTGAAAAGGACGCTGAACGCCAAGCGTGCGCCTGCGTTGGAGCTCAACGTCATCGGCATGACCGTGCACGAAGCGTTGCCCGAAGTGGAGGCGTTCCTTGACGCCGCCGTGCTTTCCAACCTCGAAGAGGTACGGATCATTCACGGCATGGGCACGGGGAAACTTCGCGCCGGGATCCACGAATTCCTGCGTACGCAGAGAAACGTGGCGGAATACCGCTTGGGCAAATACGGCGAAGGCGATACGGGGGTCACCATCGTAAAGATCAAATAACGCATATCTACGAAAAAAGAATAATAAAATAGGGTAAAATCTTTTTTCGTAAGGAAGCGTATTTATGAACCAAACTGTCAGGGATCGCCGTTCGTTGCGGCATAAACTTGCCACAAACCTCGTTTTGGGGGTCTTGGTGTTTTGCATCGGAGCGCTCTGTATATCGCCCTTGGAAAACGAGGCGGTATCGGGCGGGGAAACGTCCGAAATATACCGAAATGCCGAGAACGGTGTCGGCGTGTCCGTGACGTTCAACGTCTACTGGGGCACGGAAGAGGTGTACCGCATTTTGCAGACGCTGCAAAAACACGGGGCGAAGGCGACTTTTTTCATCGGCGGATGCTGGGCGGACGATAACGTAGAGTGCCTTCGGGCGATCTATGCCGCAGGGCATGAGATCGGCAATCACGGGTATTTCCATAAAGATCACGCTAAGCTCGATCTTGTCCAAAACCAAAAGGAAATTTCCTCGTGCAATCGCTTTATTGAATTGAGTTTGGGCGAAGCGCCCACGCTGTTTGCACCCCCTTCGGGGGCGTATAACGACGACACCGTAAAGGCGGCGAGTCTGCTCGGCATGAAAACGATTTTATGGTCCAAAGACACGATTGACTGGCGAGATAAAAATGTGTCGCTCATTTACACTCGAGCGACGAAAAACATCAGAATCGGGGACTTTATTCTGATGCATCCCATGAAAGAAACGGCGGATGCGTTGGACGATATATTGAAATATTACGAACAAAACAATCTGAAACCCGTCACGGTTTCGGAGAATTTGCAAGACAGAGGATAATTATGGTATACGAAAAAAGATATGAAAACGGGCTTCGGCTCGTTGTGAAACAAATGGAAGGTTTGATGTCCGTCACGATGGGGATTCTCGTCGGCACGGGCGCGAGCGTGGAAACGGACGCGGAGGATGGGATTTCCCATTTCATCGAGCATATGCAGTTCAAGGGCACGCAGAAACGCAACGCCTTTGAAATTTCCGACGCCTTCGATCGGCTCGGCGCGCAAGTCAACGCCTTCACGGGCAAGGATTTGACCTGCTATTATTCCAAATGCACGTCCGACCACACGGCGGCTTGCTTCGAGTTATTGAGCGATCTCTTCCTCAACTCCACCTTTCCCGAAGAGGAAATGGTACGGGAAAAAGGGGTCGTTTGCGAAGAAATCTCCATGAACGAGGACACGCCCGAGGACTTGTGTCTCGACCTGCTCGCGCAAGCCTTCTACGGCAAGGAGAATTACGGCAGGAACATTCTCGGTCCCGCCGCCAACGTAAAAGGCTTTACCGTGCAGGATATCTACAATTATAAAAAGGCGAGATATTGCCCCGAGAATATCGTCGTTTCCTTCGCGGGCGGTATCGATCCCGAGACGGCGCAAGCGCTCGTCGAAAACTATTTTTCCGCTCTTGAAAAGGGAACGTTTGAGGAGAGAAAGCCCAAGATCGTTTACGGGCGCAAAAGTCTCGTCAAGAACAAACCCATCGAACAAATGCACCTTTCGATCGCCTATCCTTCCGTCCCTCGCGGAGACGAGAGAGAGGATTATATAACGGCGCTCAACGCGATTTTAGGCGGCTCCATGAGCGCAAGACTTTTTCAGGAAGTCCGTGAAAAGCGCGGGCTTGCCTACTCGGTCTATTCCTATCTTTCCTCCTTCCCCGAATGCGCTTCGCAAAATATCTACGCAGGGGTCAATCCCAGTAAGGTACAGGAAGCGTACGAAGCGATCTTGGAAGTCGTCGAGACGATGAAGGAAAAAGGGATCACGGAGGACGAGTTCCTGCGTAGCCGCGAGCAGATGAAGGCGAGTATGTTCTTCAGCAACGAAAGCAGCAATTCGCAGATGTTGCTCTACGGCAGATATATGCTGTATTTCAATCAGGTGTTCGACTTCGAAGAAAAGCTGGACCGCATCAACGCCATGACGCACGCCAAGGCGCAGGAAGTCCTTTCCGTCATGTTCGACGAGTCCAAAAAGGCGGTTGCCCTCGTCGGTAAAACGGATACGCCTTTGCCCCTTTGATGGATACGCAAAGAAAAGTCGGTTTCGAGCCCGTCTTTGACGAGCATAGCCGCGTCTTGATTTTGGGGAGTTTTCCTTCCGTGAAAAGTCGGCAAATGGATTTCTATTACGGGAATAAGCAAAACCGTTTCTGGCGTATGATTTGCGGATACTTTCACGAACCGATCCCCGAATCGGTGGACGGGAAAAGAGAATTTCTTCTGCGGAATCACGTAGCTCTTTGGGACGTGGTGACCTCGTGTGAGATCGAGGGCTCGGCGGACGCTTCGGTGAAGAATGCGGAGATCGCCGACCTGCAACGGGTATTGAACCACGCAAACATCGAGAAAATTCTCTTGAACGGAACGCTTTCGTACGAGTTATTCGTCAAAAATTATCCTGATTTGCCCATTTCCTATCAAAAGATGCCTTCGACAAGTCCGGCAAATCCGCGCTATCAAGAGCAACTATGGAAGGAGGCACTCGATGACGTATTCGGAATTTCTTAATATATTGTCTTCCTATGCCGAGGAAGCATTCGCGGCTTTTCAAAAACGCTTGATTTTTACGAAATACTCGATTCTGGGCGTACGCACGCCTGCGATGCGAAAGCTCGCCAAAGAATACGCCGAGAATTTTGAAGAGATGATCCGTTTTCCCGACGAATATTACGAGGTCGTCTTTATCAAGCTGACGATGATTTCCGCGCTTCCGTACGAGGGGTATTTGCAGTATTTGGAATACGCCGTTTCTCTTATGGACGACTGGGCGCTTTGTGATTCTTTCAAGGCGAAATCTATTGCGCGGCATAAAGAGGAACTCCTGCCAGTCTTGAAAAAACTGTTCGAAAGAGGGGGAGAGTACGAGCAGCGGTATCCGCTCGTCGTGCTGTTAAATACCTACGTTGAGGAGAAGTATCTGCCTGAAATCGAGGAGTTTATCCGAGGCGCAAATACGCAATATTACTACGTGCACATGGCGGTTGCCTGGCTGATTGCCGAGGTGGTCGTCAAGCAGTATTCCCATGGGATTACGCTTTTGCAAAGCCGCATGGTAGACGCAAAAACGCACAACAAAGCCATTCAAAAGGCGATAGAAAGCTATCGCTTAACTACGGAACAAAAGGAGCTTTTACGCTCCTTGAAAATAAAAACAAACTTATAAGGTACATTATGGACATTTTACAAACGATTACGCAAGAATTTCATTTAACGCCCACGCACGCAACGAACATTGTTGCGCTTATCGACGAGGGAAATACCATTCCCTTCATCGCCCGTTACAGAAAGGAGATGACGGGAAGCTGTGACGATCAGGTATTGAGAGAGTTGTTCGACCGCCTGACCTATCTTCGCAACTTGGAAAAGAGAAAGGAAGAAGTGCAAAGCGCCATTACCGAGCAGGGCAAAATGACGGAAGAGATTTTGGCGGCGCTCGACAAAGCGGCGACGCTCACCGAAGTCGAGGATATCTATCGTCCCTATAAACAGAAGCGCAAGACGCGTGCGTCCGTCGCGATTGCCAAGGGCTTACAGCCCCTTGCCGATTTGATTTTGGCGCAGGATAAGTCTCGCAATATCAAAAAAGAAGCGGAAAACTACCTCACGGACGAGGTAGCGACGGTTGACGACGCGATCGCGGGCGCAAGGGATATCATCGCGGAAATTGTGTCCGACGATGCGGCGACCCGTAAAAAACTTCGTAATTTCTTTTTCAAACACGGAGAGATCGTCTCTTCCTACGCCAAGGGCAAAGAAGAAGAGGACGAGGCGAAGACGTACGGTATGTATGCGGACTACCGCGAACCCGTCTCCGAGATCAAAAGCCACCGCGTACTCGCGCTCAACCGCGGGGAAAAGGAAGAGTTTTTGAAAGTATCCATACTCGTGGACGTGGAGTTTGCCAAGCGCATCACCGCCGCCGCCTTTTTGAAGGACGGCGGGGAGAGTTCTGCCATCGTGAAAGAGGCGGCAGAGGACGCGTACACCCGTCTGATCGCTCCTTCCGTAGAAAGGGAAGTCCGCGCACAGCTCTTCGACGACGCCAGCGAACAGGCGATCAAGATGTTTGAAGTCAATTTGAAACCTCTGTTGATGCAACCGCCCGTCAAGGACAAAATCACCATGGGTTGGGACCCTGCTTTCCGTACGGGTTGTAAAATCTGCGTGGTAGACGGCACGGGCAAGGTGTTGGATAAGACGGTCGTGTTCCCCACCCCGCCGCAGAACAAGACGGAAGAGGCGAAAGTCGTTTTGAAAAAGCTCATCGAGAAATATAAAGTCGAAGTCATTTCCTGCGGAAACGGTACGGCAAGCAAGGAAAGCGAAATCTTTATCGCCGAGCTCATCAAGGAAATCAAGCAGGAAACGGGCAGAGAAGTGGGGTACGTCATCGTCAACGAGGCGGGGGCGTCCGTCTATTCGGCAAGCGCGCTCGGCGCGGAGGAATTCCCCGATTACGACGTAACCGCACGCAGCGCCGTGTCCATCGCACGCCGTTTGCAGGACCCTTTGGCAGAGCTCATCAAGATCGATCCCAAATCCATCGGGGTCGGACAGTATCAGCACGATATGAATGAAAAGCGACTGGACGGCGCACTTTCGGGCGTGTTGGAAGATTGCGTCAACAGCGTGGGCGTCGATTTGAATACCGCAAGCGTTTCTCTTTTGAAATTCGTTGCCGGCTTGAATTCGTCCGTTGCGAAAAATATCGTCGCTTACCGTGAGGAGAACGGCAAATTCAAGTCGAGAAAACAGCTTTTGAAAGTACCCAAGCTCGGGGAAAAGGCGTTCACGCAATGCGCAGGGTTCCTGCGGATCGACGGGGGTGATAATATCCTCGACAATACGGCGGTACACCCCGAATCGTACGCCAAAGCGGAAAAATTGCTCGCCCTGTTCTCCTACACCAAAGAGGACGTGAAGTTGAGAAGGATTGCCGACCTTCGCCAAAAGATACAAGCCTACGGCGAAGATAGGGCGGCAAAGGAAACGGAGCTCGATCGCGCGACCCTTTCCGATATCGTCACCGAACTCATGAAACCGGGCAGAGATATCCGCGAAGGCTTGCCTGCACCCATGCTGCGCACCGACGTCATGGGGATCGAGGATCTGAAAGTGGGCATGGAGCTCACGGGTACGGTTCGAAACGTCATCGATTTCGGCGCGTTCATCGACATCGGCGTACATCAGGACGGGTTGGTTCATATTTCCGAGATCACCGACCGTTATATCCGTCACCCGTCGGAAGTGTTGAAAGTGGGGCAGATCGTACAAGTGCGCGTCAAAGAAGTGGACGTGAAGAAGAAACGGATCGGGCTCACCATGAAAAAAAAGGGAAAATAAGGAAATATTTCAAAAATACTTGACATTTGACGAGATATGTATTATAATAAGTCCGTCAACAGGATTGACGTAAAATTACGGAGGATACGAATATGTTAGAAAAAATTCAGGCATTGCTTGCAGAAGCGTTGAATCTTCCCCTCGAAAAGGTTACGCCCGACGCGAAAATCGTAGAGGATCTGGGTGCAGACTCTTTGGATTTGGTGGAGCTTCTCAGCCAGCTCGAAGACGATTACGGTATTACCATTCCCGATGATGAAGTGGAAAGCCTCGTAACGGTAGCTGACATCGCTGCTGAACTTGAAAAATTGACGAAATAAATTTTTCATTAAAAATGCTCTTGGTTTTCTCCAAGGGCATTTTATTTCATACAAAGGATCACGGTTATGAAAATGAAAGGGGTAAAAATCCTATTGTCGCTCTGTCTGTCGCTGTGCGCGATTGCGCTTATGGGTATGGGCTGTACACACGAAGAGAATTCTGTCGAGAGTTCTCCGCTTTCCGAAATTGCGGAAAGTAGCAGTACCGAGTCTGAATCCGAGTCCGAGTCGTCCGTCGTCTCTTCGACATCGGAAAGCTCGGAAGATTCCGTCGATTCCTCTTCCGAAGAGATGGAAAGCAGCGAGGCGGAAAGTAGTGAAACGGAGAGCGCGTCCTCGTCTTTGGAAGAGGACGAAAGCAGCTCGTCGGAAGCCTTGCCGCACATTCACGAATATACAATGCAGGTACTTCGCAAGCCCGATTGCGAACGGGAAGGGATCGTGCGCTATACCTGCGCCTGCAATAAATATTTCACGGAAACGATCGAAGCGCTCGGGCATGAAGAAGTCAAAGATTCTGCCGTATCGTCCACCTGCGTGAAACACGGTTTGAGCGAAGGGAGCCATTGCTCACGTTGCGATAAGATACTCGTGGCACAGGAATCGTTGCCTTTTGCCGAACATACCTATCAATACGGGTATTGCACCGTATGCAATCTGACGGGGTTGGAGTTTGTGATCAATCATTCATATAGCTATGCGGTTTGTACCGGATATACCTGCGAAGCGGGGAAGGTACGGCGCGTAGAGATTCCTGATACCTACTGCGGTTATCCCGTCAAAGAACTCGCCGCAAATCTGTTTGCGGATTGCAGGGATCTGTATTCCGTCGAGATCGGGAAAAACGTGGAAATTATCGGAGATAACGCCTTTTACGGTTGTTATCATCTGATGGAGATTTACGATCGTTCCCAAGCGAAAGTGAGTAAATACGACAACACCAAAAACGGAACGTTGACCGTCTATGCAGACGACGAGGATATTCACTACGAGCCCTATGAAAGCAAAATCGAAATTCTCGACGACTTCGTGCTCTTCCACGACGGGGAGGAGGTCAACTTACTCACCTATTTGGGGTCGAACAATTCAGTTTCCGTTCCCGAAGGGGTAACCCGCCTCACCATCTATTCTTTACGCCATCTTGACGCGTTGGAGATCAAACTTCCGAAATCGCTCAATTATATTGAAAAGTGGGCGCTCTACGAGTGCAACGAGTTGGAGCGCATATATTTCCTCGATCCGGACGACTGGGAGGCAAGGGGACACGATCACAACCTTTGCGAAGAGGATAAAGTGGATAAATACGAAGACAATATAGACTGGACGCCTTTTGAACCGGGTGACTTGGCGGATCCGGCGAATGGGAAAACGGCGCTCGTCGATTTCTTCTTCGCCGCGGAATGGAGAAAAGTAAAATCCACGGAGTGAGAATGCAGAAATTCAAGGAATTACGGGGAAAACGTTTGCTTTCCCCGTAAAATTATGTTATAATTTTTAAGTAAGAAAATTTTAGAGGTGAGAAATGTTACAAGTTACAGGGGTATCCCTTCAATTTGGCGGCAGAAAACTGTTCGAGGACGTAAATCTTAAATTCACGAAGGGGAACTGCTACGGCGTTATCGGCGCGAACGGCGCGGGAAAATCTACCTTTTTGCGCGTGCTTTCCGGGGAACTCGAACCTCAAAAGGGATTCGTTTCCATGGACAAAAACGAGCGTATGTCCGTTTTGCAGCAAAACCAGAATATGTACGACGACGAAACGGTACTTCGTACCGTCATGATGGGCTATAAACGCCTCGTGGAAGTCATGGACGAAAAGGACGCCTTGTATGCAAAGCCCGACTTCACCGAAGAGGATGGGGTGCGCGCGGCGGATCTGGAAAGCGAGTTTGCGGAAATGAATGGGTACGACGCAGAGTTTCAGGCGGCGCAGCTGTTGAACGCACTCGATATACCCGAAGAGATGCACTATTCCCTCATGAGCGATCTGGATGCGAAGCAAAAGGTCCGCGTGCTCTTGGCGCAAGCGCTGTTCGGGGATCCCGACGTATTGCTTTTGGACGAGCCTACCAACAACCTCGACATCAAGACGACGAGATGGTTGGAAAACTATCTGATGGATTTCGAAAACACGATCATTATCGTCTCCCACAACCGTCACTTCCTCAATAAGGTGTGTACGAACATCTGCGACGTCGACTTCGGGAAAATCAATATGTACGTGGGCAACTACGATTTCTGGTACCAGACCAGTCAGTTGCTCGCCCGTCAGCAGAAGGATCAGAATAAGAAGGCGGAACAGAGAGCCAAGGAATTGCAGGATTTCATCGCCCGTTTCTCCGCAAACGCGTCCAAGTCCCGTCAGGCAACTTCGAGAAAGAAAGAGCTTGAAAAACTCACTATCAACGACTTCAAACCTTCCATGCGTAAATATCCTTTCGTGGATTTCAAATTCGAGAAGGAGATCGGAAACGACATTTTGATGGTAGAGGACCTGACGAAAGAAGGGTACTTCAAGAACCTTTCCTTCACCGTACAGCGCGATGAGAAAATCGGTATCGTTTCGGATAAGAGTACGACGGTGACCATGCTTTACGATATCTTGACGGGCAAGGAACAGCCCGATTCGGGTACGGTAAAATGGGGCAAAACCATTTCCGTTTCCTACTTCCCTCAAAACAACAACGAGTATTTTCAGGGCTGTGAGCTGAACCTCGTCGAATGGCTTTCCCAGTTCTCCAACGACCATTACGAAGAATATCTGCGCGGTTGGTTGGGCAGAATGCTCTTCTCCGGGGAAGAGGCGTTAAAGCAAGCGAAAGTCCTTTCGGGGGGCGAAAAGGTGCGCTGTATGCTTGCGAAAATGATGCTTGAAGGGAGCAACTTCCTCATCTTCGACGAACCCACCAACCACCTCGATCTGGAATCTATCACCGCTCTCAATAACGGGCTCAGCAATTATAAGGGCTGTATGCTGTTGACCTCTCACGACCAGGAACTTATGAACACCGTCGCCAACCGTATCATTGAAATCAACGAGACGAAGACGTACGACAGACAGGTCACCTACGACGAATACGTGGACGAAACCAACGGCTTATAAGGAAAATCTATTATAATTCGACGAAAGCATTGCGAAAAATCGCAATGCTTTTTCTTTGTGTTCGACACCATTCGACGATTATTGTACAATATTCATTAATAATATGAAAAATATTGAAAAATATTCATTGAATATTGTAAAAAATGCTTTACATATTAAAATTTATGTAGTATAATGAAGAAAACAAGGTCGAAAGACCAAAAAAATCAAGAGGTAGAATTATGAATACGAAAACAATTATTTTACTTGATTCCAACGTGGCTGTTTTATCGCAACTGCGAGGGGCATTCGGCGAAAGCAAAGAATACAGCGTGGTGTATTCGAGCGACGACGGAGACGAAGGCATCAAACACGTGCTGGATTTGAAACCCGATCTCGTCATCGTCGGTATGTTTTTGAAGGGAACGGACGGTTGCGGCGTCATTCGCGCAGTCAAAAAGAGTTGGAGCGAGGCGAAAATTATTGCGACGGGAATTCCCAACGACTCCCTGATCGAGCGGGCGATGACGGAGGGCGCGGCGTATTATCTCGTCAAACCTTTCTCCGTGCCCAACGCGATGGAGCGGATCCGGGAATTGTTGACGGAAAAACCCGTGGAAGAGAAACCCGTAGAGACGGTCAGGCAAAAACCGTTTAACGTGGACGAAAGGATCAGCGAAATATTTATTTCTATCGGGATCCCGCCTCATATCAAAGGGTACGTATATTTACGGGAAGGGATCAAACTGACCGTGGAGAATCCCACTATGATCAACAGCGTCACGAAGGAATTGTATCCATCCATCGCAAAGAAGTATGGCACGAGTGCGAGCAAAGTGGAACGCGCCATTCGTCACGCCATTGAAGTTGCGTGGAACCGCGGTCGTATCGACGCCATCAACGCCATTTTCGGTGCGAGGATCTATCTGGGCGTGGAAAAGCCGACGAACAGCGAATTTATCGCGCTCGTGGCGGACAAGCTCATTTTGGAAAATATGGGATAGAGAAAAAGGGGAACGCGGAGCTTACGTAAGCTCCGCGTTCCGATTATTATAGGAGGTATCTTTTAGACGATCAATACATGCCGCCCATGTCTCCGCCGGCAGGCGCTACGGGAGCGGGAGGGGTAGGGATATCCGTCACGATGCTTTCCGTCGTCAAGAGGGTAGCCGCAACGGACGCCGCGTTCTGCAATACCGAACGGGTGACCTTGGTCGGGTCGATGATCCCGGCTTCCACCATGTCGCAGTATTTGTTATTCAAAGCGTCGAAACCATAATTTGCCTTTCTGGAAGCAAGGACTTTATCCACGATGACGGAACCGTCCAAACCTGCGTTCTTTGCGATCTGTCTGATCGGTTCTTCCAAGGCTTTGAGCACGATGGTCGCACCCGTCTTTTCGTCGCCGTTCAGGCTTGCAACGAGTTTCTTCAACGCAGGTACCGCAGAGAGGAGGGCGCTGCCGCCGCCGGGCACGTAGCCTTCTTCCACCGCCGCACGGGTTGCCGCCAAAGCGTCGTCGATGCGGAGTTTCTTTTCCTTCATTTCTACTTCCGTTGCCGCGCCGACGCTGATCACGGCTACGCCACCTGCGAGTTTCGCAAGACGTTCCTGCAATTTTTCTCTGTCATAGTCGGACTTTGTTTCCGCAATCTGAGATTTGATGGAAGCGATGCGGTCTTTGATTGCCGCCGCTTCGCCTGCGCCGCCCACGATGGTGGTGTTTTCTTTATCGACGCGGACGCTGGTCGCTCTGCCGAGCATATCGAGCGTAACGTCTTTGAATTCAAGTCCCAAATCGGAGGAGATGACTTCGCCGCCCGTAAGGATCGCGATATCGCGGAGCATATCCTTTCTTCTGTCGCCGAAGCCGGGTGCTTTTACGGCAACGGAGTTGAACACGCCTTTGAGTTTGTTGACGATGAGCGCCGCCAAAGCGTCGCCTTCCACGTCTTCCGCAATGATGAGAAGTCTTGCGCCCTGCTGTGCGAGGGGCTCGATGACAGGAAGAATTTCCTGCAAGGAGGAGATCTTCTTATCGGTGATCAAAATATAGGGGTTATCGAGCACGGCTTCCATTTTGTCCGTATTCGTCACCATGTATGCGGATGCGTAACCGCGATCGAACTGCATACCTTCCACGGTGGAAAGTTCGGTGTTCATGGATTTGCCTTCTTCCACGGTGATAACGCCGTCTTTGCCGACGATTTCCATTGCTTTTGCGATCAACGAACCGACTTCCGTGCTGCCTGCGGAAATGGAGGCAGTCTGTTCGATCGCCTTATTGCTTTCTACGGCTTTGGAAATGCGTTTGAGGTGATCGACCGTCACGTCAACGGCTTTTTTAATACCTTCTTTCAAGATGATGGGATTTGCGCCTGCCGCGAGGTTTTTCAAGCCTTCGCGCACGATTGCCTGCGCCAGAACGACGGCGGTCGTCGTGCCGTCGCCGGCTACGTCGTTGGTCTTGGTGGAAACTTCTTTGACGAGCTGGGCGCCCATATTTTCAAAGGGATCGTTGAGTTCGATTTCCTTGGCGATCGTCACACCGTCGTTGGTGATGAGGGGAGCGCCGAATTTTTTATCGAGTACTACGTTTCTGCCCTTGGGGCCAAGGGTAATTTTCACGGTATCTGCCAGTACGTTTACGCCCGTTTCCAAAGCCTTTCTTGCGTCTTCGCCGTATTTGATCTGTTTTGCCATTTTCTTATTCTCCTTTTATAATCAGTCTTCCACGATTGCGAGAATGTCGCTCTGCTTGATGATCGTGAATTCTTTGCCGTCTACTTTGAAGTTGGACCCTGCATAGTTGGAGCAGAGTACTTTATCGCCGACTTTCACTTGCATTTTTACTTCTTTGCCGTCGATGACCCCGCCGGGGCCGACCGCTACGACCTGACAGGTCTGAGGTTTTTCCTGTGCGGAAGTGGGGAGATAAAAACCGCTTTTCGTCTTTTCCTCCACGGTAACGCTTTCCACTACGACTTTGTCGAATAAAGGTTTGATATTCATTTACAATTCCTCCTGATGACCGACTTATGAAATCGGGATTTTTATTTACATTCTATTATAAACAACTTTTCACCCGAATCAAACAACAATTTGGAATTTTTAGGATAATTTTCTTGATATTTCAAGGGAAAAGTGTTATAATAAAAGAAATAGAAAGGTAGGAGTGTTATACGCCATGGATAAATGGGATAAACGTTTTATGGAGCTGACGGAAACGGTTGCGAACTGGTCGAGCTGCTTTCAGGAAAACCGCCACGTCGGGGCGATCATCGTCAAGGATAAACGGGTCATGACGACGGGTTATAACGGCGCGCCCGCGGGGATCCAAAGCTGTGAAGAAAAGGGTGAATGTCTTCGCCGCAAGCTGAATATTCCCAGCGGTACGCAGCACGAGCTTTGCTTTGCCGTACACGCCGAACAAAACGCCATCGTACAAGCCGCGAAATACGGCATCAACATCAACGGCGCAACACTCTACTGTACGCACCAACCCTGCGTAATATGTGCGAAAATTATTATCAATGCAGGCATCAAGCGCGTCGTGTATAAATACGGCTACCCCGATGAATTCTCCCTGCAATTGTTTGAGGAGTCCAATGTTCAACTTGAAAAATTTGTTTAACAAAACCGCAAAAAATCCCGTCGTCACCTTCGAGATGGCAAACGGGAAAACCTTTAAGGCGGAACTCTATCCCGAGAAAGCGCCCAACACGGTCAACAACTTCGTATCCCTCGTACAAAGTAAGTTTTACGACGGGCTGACCTTCCACCGCATCATTCCCGGATTTATGATCCAGGGGGGTGATCCCAAGGGCACGGGTACGGGCGGTCCCGGTTACCAGATCCCCGGTGAGTTTTCGGGCAACGGGTTTGCGCAAAACGATATCCCGCACGTGCGCGGCGTTTTGTCCATGGCTCGCTCCCAACACCCCGATTCCGCAGGTTCGCAATTCTTCGTCATGCACGGCGATGCCGACTATCTGGACGGGCAATACGCTGCGTTCGGTATGGTGATCGAAGGCATGGAAGTCGTGGACGAGATTGCAAACGCAAAGACGGACTGGTACGATAAACCCTACGAAGAACAAAAAATGAAAAAAGTGACGGTTCAGACCTTCGGTGTTTCGTACGACGCTCCCGTTAAGCAAAAGGGGTAATTTCATGACAGACAACAGCATTTATACGAATCCTTTGATCACCCGTTACGCGAGCAAAGAAATGCAACACGCCTTCTCCGATGAAAAACGTTTCAAGCTTTGGAGAAAGCTGTGGATTGCGCTTGCCGAATCGGAAATGGAGCTTGGGCTCAACGTCACGCAGGAACAGGTGGATGAGCTCAAACAATACGCAGACGATATTGATTACGAGCTGGCGGCACAATACGAAAGGGAAGTCCGTCACGACGTCATGGCGCACGTCAAAGCCTACGGTGCGTACGCGAAGAAGGCGATGCCCATTATCCACCTCGGCGCCACGAGCTGTTTCGTCAACTGCAACGCGGAAGCCATTATGCTCGACGAGGCTTTGGATATCGTTTTGAAAAAGCTCGTCAACGTCATGGACAAATTGAAACGTTTTGCGTTGAAGTATAAGGATTTGCCCACGCTCGGGTTCACCCATTTGCAGCCCGCGCAGCTCACGACGGTGGGCAAACGCGCCACGCTTTGGTTGCAGGATTTGGAAATGGACTACGAAAACCTTGTCCACGCCAAAAATTGCATCAAACTCCGCGGGGTCAAGGGCACGACGGGCACGCAGGCGAGCTTCATGGAGCTTTTCAACGGCGACGAAGAAAAGGTGAAGGAACTGCAAAATCGTGTCGTCGCCAAAATGGGATACGACAAGGTGTACGGTGTTACCGGTCAAACCTATCCCCGTAAGATGGATTATAATATTTTGTGCGTACTCTCGCAGATCGCACAAAGCGCTTATAAATTCTCCAACGATATCCGTATTTTGCAGAACATGAAGGAAATCGAAGAGCCGTTTGAAAAGAATCAGATCGGCTCGTCCGCGATGGCGTACAAGCGCAACCCAATGCGTTGCGAGCGTATCGGTGCTCTCGCAAGATACGTCATTTCTTTGCCTGTAAACAGCGCTTTGACGGCGTCTACGCAATGGTTCGAACGTACGCTCGACGACTCCGCAAACCGCCGTATCGTCAATGCACAAGCGTTCTTGTCCGTCGACGCGATTCTGAATATTTATATGAACGTCGCGGAAAATCTCGTCGTCTACGAAAAGGTCATCGCCAAGCATATTCGTGCGGAATTGCCTTTCATGGCGACGGAAAATATCATGATGGAATGTGTCAAGGCAGGCGGAAACAGACAGGAATTGCACGAGAGGATCCGCGTACTGTCCATGGAAGCAGGCAAAAACGTCAAAGTGGAGGGCGGCGAGAACAATCTCATCGAACTCATTAAACAAGACGAAACGTTTAAGCCCGTTTGGGATCATATCGACGATATCCTCGACGCAAAGAAATTTATCGGCAGAGCGCCCTCGCAAACGGTGGAATTCATTCAAAACGAAATCGACCCGATTTTGGAAAAGCACGCAGACTTGCTCGGCGAAAAGGGCGACGTTCGCGTATAAGCGTATAAAAGGTAGGATAATCAACGAAAGCTCCCTTGCGAGGGAGCTTTTCATTTCATTTTCGTTTTGTGAACAGTCTTGAAATCCCGTATACCGTATAGACCAAAAGCGTCGTACCCAAATACAGGGGAATGGCATACCAAAGAATGGGGATATAGATATTCCAAGGATTATTTCCAAGGAGAAAAGAGGGGGTGAAGAGAGCAACGATATCTTCGACCCAAGGCATACTCGGCGAAGGTCGCATCGACCAACCGGGGTTGAGATTTGTCAATCCGCCGAATACGTCGTCGGGATTCGTGCCGGGATAATTCCCCGTCTTGATGAGTATTCCGTCGTTTAATAAAATCAAAGCTAAAGAAAGGAAGAAGAGTAAACCGATTTTCCAACAATGCCGAAATTTCAGCTCGTGCAAACCAAGCAGCCCCGGCAAGATGGAAGAGATAAACAGCAATCCGTGACAGATATAGAAACGATAGGCTTCCCAACTGAATGCGGTTTTGCCGATGAACCAGTAGGGCACGACCATGGCAATCATTCCGGCGAAAGAACCTACGTAGGTAAGGAAATTTTTGAGTAAGCTATTTCCGAACAAAATGATGAACGGGGAAACGAGAATGAGGAAAGCGCAAACGTTGTAGGCGGTGCTCAGATGTAAAGGAACGTTGCCGTTATACTGCGGATAGATTTTTCCCTTGAAAAGATGTTGCGCCACGTTCAAAAGCGCCACGAAGAGAACGACTACTTTTTTCACGCAGTCCGATTCATTGCGGGCGATGAAATAGAGGATGAGGCATACCAAAATTACAACGAACAGATATGCAAAGTACATAAACGAACCGTAATCGATGAGCATGATCCAACTCCACAACAATTTCTAATATAATTATATCACATAGTATGCGTAATTACAATCAAAATTTCAACGTTTTCTTCATAAATTATGCCTCCCTAAGCGTATTTGGCTTGAGGGAGGCTGCTATGTAATACTTTAAGAATTTACAGAATCACTTTCTATCGCTTGATTTCTTTTGCAGGGAATATAGGTGAATAAATCCTTGTAGGTCTTGAACCACCTGTCGTCTTTTTTTGTTTCTCTTTTATGTACAAAAAAGCCTGAGTGTTTTTGATATGATTTCTAAATAAAAGTTCCAATCAAAAAGCTTCCCAAATTACAGACGAAGGATATTCTAAGGCTTTTTAATAGATTTTTTTCCAGTATACGGTATAGCAATCCTTCTATCACAACTACAAGTATTTCAAAAATCAATAAACACAAATGATAATGCGCGGATAAATATTGCAAGAAAACGTTCATGGTAAGGTTGGTGACAATATTCATTCCCAAGCAAAGTAAATACGGTTTATAGGACTTTTGCTTTTGAATCACCAAGCACAGTTCTTCCACGACGATCGTCGTCAACAATGCTTTCAGCAAAAAAGGATACGCGCTTACAAGGAATGTTAACATGACAGAGTTTCGGAATTTCCCATGAGAAAACAAACGCCTTTTATATAAGTATTGCTACCTTTCGTGCCGAACGTGATTTTGCTTTGTCCGTTATGCCAAGCAAAAACATGGTAATACGTAGTTTTTTCTACCTTATCAATCGTTAAAGTAGCCACGTAGTTTGCACCGACTTTTTCAATCTTGTCACATTCTATTTCCCGATCGGATGGCCATATTTCAGGGTCATTATATAAAAATATCTTCGTCAGTTTATAACCTCTCAAAGAATAAAAGGTAAATTTTACCGTATACGATTCGTTCTCCTTAGCCTTCACGAAGTAATAATTTTCTACCGGAGCCGCTGAATTTACAGGGACGATTTCGTTCGTGAAAGACACAGCAGCGTTTTCATTTTCATAGTCATAGATTCTGAAATTCTGATACGTTCCGGATATTTCTCGGTTGGACTGATCGTAAACTTGAATATCAATCAATTCCATATCCTTTTTCGTTCTGTCTGCGTATATATCGCATCCTGCGAACATGATGACAATAAATGCAAATATCCACACAAAAATACGTTTTTTCATATCAATTACTCCAATATGGGCTACAATGCATGCGTGCTACAACTTGTCATAACTTATGCATCGGGTAAGAAAAAAGGTTTGATGCTTACCACATCAAATCTTTACTTTATTATGGTGCCGAAGGTGGGACTTGAACCCACACGTTGTCTCCAACAACGGATTTTGAGTCCGTCGCGTCTGCCATTCCACCACTTCGGCATATCTCACGCGGAAAGCTTAATCATTATAGTACATTCCGAAAAAAAAAGCAAGCATTTGAAGGGACTTTTTGAAAATTTTTCTGAATTCTCTTGCGATTTTTTTGGATTCGTGGTAAAATAATATATAGAAAAGGAAAAAGGACTGACCATTCATGGAAAAATTCGTATTAATCGACGGCAATAGCTTACTCAATCGAGCGTTCTATGCCACGCCCGCTTTTACAACGAAAGACGGAATCCCCACCAACGGCGTGTTTGGGTTCGTAAAACTACTGCTCAAAATCCTGTCGGATAAAAATCCTGCCTACCTCGTCGTAGCGTTTGACTTGCACGCGCCGACCTTCCGTCACGAAATGTACGGAGACTACAAAGCCGGCAGAAAGCCGATGCCCGAGGAACTCGTCGTGCAATTTCCCATTCTCAAAGACGTACTCCGTCTCATGGGGGTGAAAATTTGCGAATTGAGCGGCTACGAAGCGGACGATATCATCGGCACGCTCTCCCAAAAGTTCGACGTGCTTAGCTATATTTATACGGGAGATCGGGATTCCTATCAGTTGGTTAGCGATAAAACGACCGTTTGCTATACGCGAAAGGGGGTCAGCGATTTGTTGGAGTTGTCGCAGGCAAATTTTAAGGACGAGATCGGGCTGGAGCCCTTGCAGATCATCGACGAAAAAGCGTTGATGGGGGATAAGTCGGACAACATTCCGGGCGTTGCAGGTATCGGAGAAAAATCGGCGTTGACTCTCCTTCAAAAATATCACGACTTGGACGGTGTCTACGCACATTTGGACGAAATCGGGGGTGCGTTAAACAAGAAATTGACGGAAGGCAAGGAAATGGCGTATTTTTCCAAGAAGTTGGCGACGATCGACGTGCACGTACCCCTTCAAATTTCCCTGCAGGAATGTGTGATCAAAACGCCCTTCCCGTACGCACTCAAAGAAAAGTTTGCGGAGCTGGAATTTAAGAGTCTGCTCACGCAAAAGATTTTTGAAGCCGCCGAAGCAGACGAAGCAAAAGTGCAGGAAAAATCGCAAGAGAAGCAGGTGGAGATTCAAGAAATTCTGCCTGCCACCGCAGAGGAAGTCAAGGCAATTTTGGACGTGTCCAAAGCGGAAGAGATTGCTCTGTACTGGACGGAAAAGGAGCTTCGTGTGTTCCTACCCGAAGAAAACGCAACAAACGAATACTTCCTGCCTGTCAAAGCAGGACTTTTGGACGTCGGATTTTACGATTACGAGTTAACGTCCCTCCTGCAAGCGATTTTCGAGGGAGAACGCAAGGTCGTTTCCTACAATGCGAAGGAGCTTATGCATCAGCTGCGCTACCTTGATTTGGAGTTCACGGCTCCGTACGAGGACGTGGGGATTCTGAAATGCCTTTCCGACGGTTTGAGCAACGTGGATGGGTTGGATTTTTGCTTAAATTACTTCTCTCTCCCCGAAAAGAACAAGGCGTACGGCACGTACCGACTCTATCAATATTAC
>JAGAJI010000078.1 GCA_017626135.1 Clostridia bacterium
CGTAGCTCAAATGATGTTCTCGCATATCCATTATAACAGATATTTTGAATTCTGGCGAGTATTTTTTGTTCTTTCTTCCTTTTTTTCTCATAAAAATATACACCTCCAATAGTTTGTCTAACTTTTGGGGTGCATATCATTCTTAGACCACAACATTTATTATAGTTCCGGAAAAAATAACCATAAATTTGACGGTTGGAAAACGTGGTTTTCCAACCGCTTTTTCATTTCAACGCATACCTGCCCCCTTCGTTTTAAGTTTTTCGGAAAAATCAGAAGGGAAAATCGAACATAATTTCCCCGACTTTTTTGGATGAGCAGACGGGACGATTTTGAAAAGGGAAGGGCAAAAGCGACAAAAAGGGAGTTGATTCGCGTGCGTATACGCGCGTATATATACACACGTGCATAAATAATGTAGAAAAATGCGCAAACTTACTTGACGAACGCGTAAAAAAATGCTATTATAGTACTATGGACAATATCAACGAAATCAATCAGAAAATTGCAAAAAACATCATGATGTACCGCAAGGCGGCGGGCTTGACGCAGGCAGATTTGGCAGAGAAAATCAACTACTCGGACAAATCGGTGTCGAAATGGGAGTCAGGCAACGGTATTCCCGACGTGTACACCCTCATGCAGATGGCAAAACTGTTCGGCGTCACCCTCAACGAGCTGGTCGGCGAAGAGTCTCTCCCTGCCCAAGTACCTCAAAAGAAAGGGATATCCCTCGGTATGCAATCGCTGATCATGCTCCTTTCGAGCGGAATCGTGTGGCTGGTTGCGACTTTGGTATTCATCGTGTTGCAACTCGTGCTTCCGGGCGGCGGAGACTGGTGGATCG
Organism: Clostridia bacterium; assembly: GCA_017626135.1. Lineage (GTDB taxonomy): Bacteria > Bacillota > Clostridia > Christensenellales > Borkfalkiaceae > Scatosoma. Next base: position 848 of record JAGAJI010000078.1, read on the forward strand.
CCTTTATCTACGCCGTCGTAGCCAACGCCATCGTCATTTTGGTGTACGGTTGCGTGTGGAAACACCGTTTCGTTCGGGCGATTTCCATCAGCCTGATCGTCTGGATGTCCCTCACCGCCCTGTATCTGACCGTTCACGCGTTCTTCAAGTATAACGGCGCGGACAGCGGCGCGCTTTGGTTGGTATTTTTGCTCGGTATTCCCCTGCAACTCATGGAAATTTTCTGGGAATCCTTCCGTAGCCTTTTGCGGAAACAGAGAAAGAAGCCGAAGGAAGAGGCGCCCGAGGTCGCAAGCGCAAACGCAAGCGCAAACACGAACGAGAACGGGGAAGAAAAGTAAGGCAAGGCGAAGTTATGCGATGTTTTTATTGCAACAAACACGAAGCGGTCAAATCGTACGAACGCGTGCGAAAGGGGGTAGCGAAACGGGAGTATTATTGCCTGTCTTGCTACGAAAAGTTGTTCCTTTGCCATAAGCAATCGGAAAACGAAGAATTCCTTTCCGTCTGTCCCTATTGCGAAAGGACGGTGGCGCAGTTCGAGGCGAGCAAACTCGTAGGTTGTCCGTATTGCTACAAGACGATGCAGGGGAGCATTCTGCCCATCGTCGTCAAGATGCAAGGGGGCGATTGCGGGCATCGCGGCAAGCTCCCTCCCATTTCCGAGGAGAACGAAGTCCTGCTCGAACGGGAGCGGTTCGTCACCGAGGAAGAGAAGGACGCCTTCCGTGCGGAGATCGCCGCCGCCGAGCGGTTCACCCGTCAAAAGGGGGAGATGGAGACGCTCGTCGCCTATCTGGACAGACGGGACCCTGCCCGTGCGGAGGAGTATCGGGAGAAGTTGGAGCGTATGAACAGGACGGGCGCGGTCGAGGAGGAAATCGTATGGTAACGGATATGACCAAGTATATGTCCGACGTCGTCATGACCACCCGCATACGGCTTGCGCGCAACCTTTCGGGGTTTCCCTTCCCGTCCAAGATGCGTGAACGTCACGCGGAGGAAATTCTCTACCTCGTGGATGCAGCGTTGAAAAAAATCGATCGGGACGCCTATACGCGTTACGACGTCGGAAAACTCAAAAGCAGTCAGCTGAGTTTATTGCAGGAGCAATACCTCATCAGCGCGGAGCTTGCCAAACGCCCGCAGAGCGCGGCGTTCGTTTCCTCGGACGGGACGGTGTCCATCATGGTCAACGAGGAGGACCATCTTCGCGAGCAGTATATCTGCAAGGGGTTTGCGCTTATGAAGGCGTACGAGCGGTTGACCGCCCTCGACGACGGATTGTCGGGCGTGTTGGATTTTGCGTTCGATCGTAAGCTCGGCTACCTCACCGCCTGCCCCAGCAATTTGGGGACGGGGATGCGCGCATCCGTCATGATGTTCCTGCCCGGGCTCACGTGGAAGGGAGAGATTAAAAATATTTTCCGCGTCCTCAAAACGCGTGGTATGACGATGCGCGGCAGTTACGGCGAGGGCTCGGATGCGGAGGGCTACCTCTACCAGATAAGCAACGAACGCACCCTCGGTTGGTCGGAAAAGGAAATTTTGGAGGAGGTCTCCGAGTTTGTCAAACAGCTCTGCGCGCAGGAGCATGACGCACGGGAAGAGATGAAGACGAAGGTGGAGACGGAAGTGCGCGATCGATGCCTGCGCTCCTACGGGACGCTGTGTAATTGCGCCCTGCTCGATATGTCGGAATTTTTAAGCAAGATCGTAGACGTGAAGTTGGGCTTGGCGCTGGGGTATTTGACCGTCGTGAAGGGACAGAACTTCGAGCTGTTCATGGACGATATGAAGCCTGCGGCGTTCTGTCTGAATAACCACTTGGAGGGCGAGACGGAGCGTTTTTACGACGAAGTCCGCGCGGAAACGGTGGGAAGCGTTTTGCCCAAAATCGTGCAGGTCGTTCGGCGTGGCGCATGAAGAAAAGGGCAGGAAAAATAAGCGAAGACGGGGGTATGTATGTATCCATTAGAGAAGTGGACGGAAAATTTTAATAGAGCGTTCATCGTGGCGGGGCAGATTGCCGCCGAGTGCGGTACCGGATTTATCGGTAGCGAGCATTTGATTTACGCCTTTTTAAGCGTGCCCGAATGCGAGGCGTGTAAAGTCCTCACAGGCGAAGGGGTATCGAAACAGGAATACGGCGCCTTCTTCACCTATAAGGTGGATAAAGCATACGGGGGGAGGGGATTGACTCCCCGTTGTCAGCGTATGTACGAACTTGCCGCTAAGCAGGCGGAAAAGGACGGGCTCACGCCGGGAACCTTGCATATGCTCTATCAGATTCTTTGCAGCAGCGATTGTCTGGGCGCGCAGTTTTTGGGACATTTTGCGAGCGTGGACGTGCTCAAAGAGAAAACGGAAGTGGCGATTCGCGTCTTGCAGACGAAAAAAGAGTGGGGGATCGTAGAGGAAAAACACGATAGCGGCGTCAACTTTTTTGCGAGCGATTACGACGGGACGAGTTCCGAAGAGAAAAACGCATCTGCGCGGAAAGGGGACGCACAGACGGGAACTCTTTATAAGGAAGACATCTTCGGGGCGGGAGAACGCAGGCATTTGGAAAAGTTGGAACAGTACGGTCTGGATATGACCGAACGCGCGAGAAAGGGGAAAATGGACCCCGTCATCGGCAGAAAGAAAGAGATTGAAAAGGTCGTGCAGGTGCTTTCCCGCCGTTTGAAAAACAATCCCGTGCTCGTGGGGGAACCCGGGGTGGGTAAGAGCGCCATCGTCGAGGGGCTCTCCCAGCTCATCGTGACGAACAAAGTCCCCGAACAACTCTACAACAAGCGTATCTTATCTGTCGATTTGCCGGGAATGTTGGCAGGGACTCGTTATCGGGGAGACTTCGAAGAGAAGCTCAAAAACCTTTTGGAGACGGTGCAGGAAGACGGCGACGTCGTGCTGTTCATCGACGAAATTCATATGCTCGTGGGAGCAGGGAGCTCGACGGACGGGAACATGGACGCGGCAAATATCCTAAAACCCCTTCTTGCGCGCGGAGACTTGCAGGTCATCGGCGCGACGACGATCGAGGAATATAGAAAATACATCGAGAAGGACAGCGCACTCGAACGCCGCTTTACTCCCGTGTACGTGGAGGAACCTTCTCAAAAGGATACGGTGGAGATCATTCGCGGTCTCCGCGCCAAATACGAGGAACATCACGGCATCGTGATCACCGACGAGGCGATCGAGGCGGCGGTACAGCTCTCCTCGCGTTACATCACCGATCGGTATTTGCCCGACAAAGCCATCGACCTCGTGGACGAGGCGGCGGCGAGAGTTCGCATCGTCGAGGACGGCGGCAGCAGCGAGCTTGAAGAAGTGGAAAAGGAGATTCGGGTGCTCGCGGAAGAAGAGGAAATGCACGTGCGTTGCGGCAAACCTGCCGCGGCGGCGGAAGCGAATCGGGCGAGACGGCTTGCCGAAGATCGGAAACGGGCGCTCGAATTGGCGCAAAAACCCAAGCGTTTGCCCGACGGGAGACTTGCCATCGGCAGGGAACACGTGGCGGCAATCGTCAGCGCACGCGTGAAGATTCCCCTCATGAAGATCACCCAAGAGGAAGGGGAAAAACTCATGCGGCTGGAAGAGGATTTGCATAAGCGCATCGTCGGACAGAACGAGGCGGTCACCGCGGTGGCGAAAGCCATTCGAAGAGCGCGCGCAGGGCTCAAAGACCCTTCCCGTCCCATCGGTTCCTTCATTTTCGTGGGGCCTACGGGGGTGGGGAAAACCGACCTTTGCAAGGCGCTTGCCGAGGCGTTGTTCGGCTCGGAAGAGCAGATGATCCGCTTGGATATGAGCGAATATATGGAGAAGCAGTCCATTTCCAAACTCATCGGCGCCCCTCCGGGGTACGTGGGGTTCGAGGACTTGCAGACGGGGCAGTTGACCGAGCGGGTTCGCACCAACCCGTACAGCGTCGTCTTGTTCGACGAGATCGAAAAGGCGCATCCCGACGTGTTCAATCTGCTATTGCAGATTTTGGACGACGGGAGACTCACGGACAGCAAGGGCAGGACGGTGAGTTTCAAGAACGCCGTGATCATCCTGACGTCCAACGTCGGCGCGGCGGTGGGGAGCAGCGAACGCACGAACGCGTACGGCTTCGGCGGCGTGGGCTTTGGCGATCAGGGCGTGGACGAAAAGCAGTACGACGAGATGAAAGAGAATATCACCAAGGCGCTCAAAGAGAAGTTCCGCCCCGAGTTTTTGAACCGCATGGACGATATCATCGTGTTCCACCGTCTGACGGAAAGCGATTGTGTGCGGATCGGCAGGAAAATCGTGGAGGGCTTGGCGAAACGCCTTCTGGAACAGCGCGGCATCGTGCTGACGGTGACGGAAATGGCGCTTGCGAGTCTCGTCAAGGAAGGGTACGACGCGCAGTACGGTGCAAGGCCCTTAAAGAGAGTCATTCAAAGACGGATTGAGGACAAACTGTCCGAGGAAATTTTGCTCGGACGAATCCGCAACGGGCAACGGGTCGTCGTGGATAGCAAGGGGGGAGAGCTCACCTTTACGACCTATTAAGAAAAAAGCGAAAAATGCAGACAGGGAGAGAAGAAATATGAAATTGACGACGGCAGGGGAATCGCACGGCAAAGCCTTGGTGGCAATCATCGAGGGCTTGCCTGCGCATTTGGAGTTGGACGTGGAAAAGATCAACGGCGCGCTTGCCCTTCGGCAGAGCGGCTACGGCCGTGGCGGTCGGCAAAAGATCGAAAAGGACCGCGTGGAGATTTTGACGGGGGTGAGAAACGGCGAAACGCTGGGCAGTCCCGTCACCCTTTGCATCTACAATAAGGATTTCGAGAACTGGAAAACCTGCATGGCGGCGGAGGCTTGCGACGAAGAGACGATGGAGGCGAAAAAGCTGACCAAAGTGCGTCCCGGGCACGCCGATTTGACGGGAATGCTGAAATTCGAACAGACGGACGCGCGGAATATTTTGGAGCGCGCCTCGGCTCGGGAGACGGCGATTCGCGTGGCGGCAGGGGAAGTGTATCGGCAGTATCTTGCCGCGCTCGGCGTGGAGATTGCAAGTTACGTTTCCGAGATTTGCGGAGTGAAAGACGGGGGCAGGTATGCGTTCAACGAGCTCGCCCGCGCGAAAACTACGCAGACGGGTATGCTCGATGAAGAGTCGGAAAAGCGCGCAATGGAGAAAATCGCGGCGCTGAGACGAGACGGCGACACGGCAGGCGGCGTGGTGGAGCTCCGCGTCAAGGGTTTGAAGAGCGGCTTTGGCAGCGTGATGACGTATGCGGAAAAGTTGGACGGACAGCTTGCGCAGGGCTTGATGAGTATTCAGGCGGTCAAGGGCGTGGAAGTCGGCGCGGGATTTGAAGTCGCTAAGAAGAGCGGCAGGGAGATCCACGACGAAATTTTCTATGAAAACGGGAAGTTTTTCCGTACAACCAACCGCGCGGGCGGTCTGGAAGGGGGCATGACGAACGGAGAAGAGATCGTGCTCCGCGTGGCGATGAAACCCATTCCCACGCTGATGAAGGGGTTGCAGACGGTGGAGTTTGGCACGAAGGAAAAAGCGATTGCGGCGTCCGAGCGGAGTGACGTCTGCGCGATCTTTGCTTTGAGCGTGATCGCAGAGAGCGTCGTGGCGCAAGTGCTTGCGGACAACGTAGCCAAACGCCTCGGTGGCGATACCATGTCCGAGGTGAAAGCCCGCTACGCGCGATTGCCCTGACCTGCATGAAGGAAGTGGGAGCCAAAGGCAGAGCGCCGCAACGCCGTAGACGTTTCTTGCAAAAGGCGGAATGGCTACGCTTAAAAAATCAAAGTATCAAGAACGAATTATGAAACTCATTACGTTAAAAACGCCTTCCATGGAAGGCAAGATCTATATCGGGAAGGACGTGTTAAAGGCTCGTTTGCCCGAGCTCACGAAAGGACAGAAAAACTTCGTCCTCACCGATTCCAACGTCTACGCGTTGTATGAAAACCTGTTGAAAACGTATTTTTCGGATACGGAAATTTTCGTATTACCGGCAGGGGAAGAGCATAAAAATTTTCAGTCCCTCTACGCCATTTTGGAGAAAATGACGGGGGCAGGGTTGCATCGAAGCTCCAGACTCTTCGCCGTCGGCGGCGGCGTCGTCGGGGATATCGGCGGACTTGCCGCGGCTTTGTATATGCGCGGAATTTCCTGCGTGCAGATCCCCACCACCCTTTTGGCGCAGGTGGACAGTAGCGTGGGCGGCAAAACGGCGGTGGACCTTGGCGGTGTGAAAAATATCGTCGGCGCCTTCTATCAGCCCGTGGAAGTGTTGATCGATCCCACCTTTTTGACCACTCTCCCTGCCCGCGAGATCAAATGCGGCGTCGGGGAAATCGTCAAATATTGCGCCATCAGTAGCAAGATTTTCGACGAGATCGAGAGCAACTTGGAGAATTTGACCGACCTCGCCTTTTTGGAAGGACTCATTTACGACAGCGTCGAGCATAAAGCTCGGGTCGTCGAGGCGGACGAAAAGGAGCTCGGCGAGCGGCGTTCTCTCAACGTAGGGCATACGACGGGGCACGCCATCGAGCTTACGAGCGGACTTTCCCACGGTGAGAGCGTGCTTTACGGAATGCGTTTGGAGACGCGCATGGCGCTCGCGGCGGGGGTCTGCGAAGAGGAATACGGCAAGCGGCTTTTGAAGATCGTGGAGAAAGCGATCGCCCTTCTGCCCTGCGCGCCCGTGGATTTTTCGAATATGGAAGAGGACGCGAAGAAGGCTCGCTCGGACAAAAAGAACGCCGACGACGGCTTGATCAAGATGGCAGTTGCCAAGAAAAAAGGGGAATGGACGATGTTCGCATTGCCCTTTGACGAGTATCAAAAAAGACTCGTAGAAGTAAAATGAGAGGGGCAGGTATGCAACGAATTCATGCAAGAGAGTATTTTGAAGGGGAGTTTGAGCTCCCTGGGGACAAATCCATTACCCACCGCGCCATCATGTTGAACGGCGGTTCGGAGGGAGAGGCGGTGATCACCAACGCCCTGATGGGGGAGGACTGCGTGTCCACCTGTCGGTGTATGCGCGCGCTCGGTGCGGAGATCGACATCGACGGCACGACTTTGCGAGTGAAAGGAACGCCCCGTTTCCGCCGAGGTCGGGAACTCAACTGCGGCAATTCGGGGACGACCATTCGCCTGTTGACGGGTTTCGTCGCAGGGAAGGAGATCGACGCGATGCTGTACGGAGACGATTCCCTGTCCGGCCGTCCCATGAAACGGGTCGCCGAGCCTTTGGCTATGCTCGGCGCGGACGTCAAGACGATGGACGGTCACGCGCCCGTGTACGTCTCCCCGAAAAAGCTCTGCGGCGCGGACGTGACGATTCCCGTCGCATCGGCGCAGGTGAAGAGTGCGCTACTCCTTGCCGCCATTTCCGCGGAAGGGGAAACCTCGGTCACCGAGCCCAACAAATCCCGTGACCACACAGAACGTATGCTTGCGGCGATGGGGGCGGACGTGCAGGTGAACGGCAACCGCGTGACGGTGAAAAAGAGCACCTTAAAAAGCCTCGACGTGCGCGTGCCTGCGGATATTTCCTCGGCGGCGTACTTCATGGCGCTCGGGGCGTTGAAAGGCAAAACGCTCTGCAAAAACGTGGGCGTCAATCCCACGCGTACGGGCATTTTGAAGGCGTTCGATCTGCTCGGCGTAAAGTATCGGCTTTTGAACGAGCGCGTCTCGGGCGGCGAGCTGACGGCGGATATCCTCGTGGAAAAGACGCCGATGAAGGGGATCGAGCTGACGGGTGAGGACGTTCCGTCCATGATTGACGAACTCCCCTTGGTGGCGCTTTTGTGCGCGTTTGCGGATGGCGAAAGCCGTATTTCGGGCGCGAAAGAACTCCGCGTGAAGGAGAGCGATCGCATCAAGACGACGGCGGAACTCATTCGGAATATCGGCGGGGACTGCATGGAGACGGAAGACGGCTTTATCATTCGCGGCAAAAACAAATTGCGCGGCGGAGACATCGACAGTTATCTCGACCACAGAATTGCCATGACGGGCGCGGTCGGGCTGATCGCCAGCGAGTTCGGCGGCAATATTTATCGCCCCGAATGTTGCGCGATTTCCTTCCCCGATTTCTTTGAAAAGTTGGGGATCCGTTTGTATTAAGAGGGGGGGCAGGTATTTGATGAACGAAAAAATCGTGCGGTTGGCACTCTTGGGAAGGGACGTTTCCAAATCCCTGAGCGCGCGTATTCACACCTTCATTTTGGAGAAGTGGGGATACGCTTGCGAATACGAGCTGGTCTCCGCGGGAAAAGAGGAATTTGACGGCGCGATGCGCAGACTCTTGGGGGATTTCGACGGGTTCAACGTCACCATTCCCTATAAGCGGGACGTGATGGCGTACCTCGACGAAGTGTCGGGTGACGCCATGGATTTCGGCGCGGTGAATACCGTCGTCACCCGAACGCGGACGGGCTACAACACGGACGGCGTGGGCTTTTTGCATATGTTGCATCTTGCCGACGTGCCCGTGCAAGGGAAGAAAATTTTGGTGCTTGGCGGCGGCGGCGCGGGCAGAAGCACGGCGGCGGCACTCAAAAAGGCGGGCGCGAGCGTGTTCGTCTATCAAAGAAGGAGAGAAAAACTCGAAGAGGTTTGTCGCGAGCTCGGCGTGCAGGCGGCGGACGATCCCGAGAGCGGCGGATACGATATCCTCGTCAACTGTACGGGCGTGGGTATGCACGAAACGGTGGGGATTTCCCCCGTCTCGGCGCAGGCGTTCGACGGCGCGGGCGTGGCGGTGGATCTCATCTACACACCGTCGGAGAGCGAGTTTTTGCGGCTCGCGAAAGCGCGCGGCTTGCGGACGCTCAACGGCGCGGCGATGCTCTTTTATCAGGCGTATTTTTCCGATTGCCTGTATCTAAACCGCGCACCCGGGGAGCGCGAAGTGGAAGAACTTTATCAAGAATATAGAAAGGAGAAAAAGTCATGAAATTTTTAGTAATCAACGGCGTGAATCTCAATTTGACGGGCAAGCGCGAACAGGGCGTGTACGGCACGGAGACCTTGGAAGAAATCAACGAAAAGATCAAATCGTTTTTGGAAGTGAACGGCGACGAGGTGGAATTTTTCCAGAGCAATATCGAGGGCGAGCTCGTCAACGCATTGCACGACGCGTACCTGGGTGGCTCGTGCGACGGAATTATCCTCAACGCAGGCGCTTTCACCCATTACAGCTACGCCCTGCGCGATGCGATTGCGGCGATTGATATTCCCGTCGTGGAAGTGCATATGTCCAACGTCCACGCGCGCGACGAGTTCCGTCACAAGAGCGTACTCTCCGAAGTCTGTCGCGGCGTCGTCTGCGGCTTCGGCGCAGGGAGCTATATCGCGGCGCTCGCAGGATTGAAGACGTTATAAGCATGAATATCGTTTTATGCGGCATGATGGGGTGCGGCAAGAGCACCGTCGGGAAATGCCTGTCAAAACGAGCGGGGCTCGTCCACGTGGACACCGACGAGTTGATCGTGGAGCGGTACGGCAACATTGCGGATATCTTCGCACAATACGGCGAGGAACATTTCCGCACGCTCGAAACGCAGACGGTCAGGGAGCTTTCGGGTCAAGACGGGCTCGTGATTTCCACGGGCGGCGGCGTGGCGATGCGGGCAGAGAACGTATCCCTTTTGAAGGAAAAGGGCAAGATCGTCTTTTTGCGCGCAAAGGTGGAAACGCTCGAGGCGCGTTTGCAGGCGGACACGCAGCGCCCGCTGTTGAAGAGTGCAACGCCCTTGCGCGAACGGTTGGAGGAACTCCTTCAAATCCGCGCGCCTATCTACGAGGACGTAGCGGATCTTGCGGTGGACGTAGACGGGCAAACGCCCGAGGAGATCGCGGCGAAAATTATCAAAGGCATAGGGCAGGTATGAGATGAAAACGGTTTTGGTGACGGGCGGAGTCCGTGGGATCGGGCTCGCGATCGCAAAAGAATTCCAAAAAAAAGGGTATCGCGTATGCGTGACCTATTCAAAGGACGAGGAAAGCGCGGCACTCGCCAAGGCGATCGGGCTGGAAACGTACCGCGCGGACGTAGCCGACGAAAACGCCGTGATGGCGTTGTTCCGAACGGTCGGGCGGGTGGATATTCTCGTCAACAACGCAGGGGTTTCTCTCATCAAGCAGATCCAGGATACGAGTTACGAAGAATTTAACCGCTTGATGGCGGTGAACGTGGGCGGAGCTTTCCTTTGCTCCCGTGAGGCGGCGAAGGGAATGATCGAGCGGCAAAGCGGTCTGATCGTGCATATTTCCTCCGTCTGGGGGGAGGTCGGCGGCAGTTGCGAGAGCGTGTACTCGGCGTCCAAAGCGGCGCTCGTCGGGTTTACCAAAGCGCTCGCCAAAGAGCTCGGTTGGTCGGGTATTCGCGTGAATTGCGTGTCGCCCGGGGTCATCGATACCCCCATGAACGCACATTTTACACAAGAAGAAGTGCTCGCCATGCAAGAGGAAATCCCCGTAGGCAGAATGGGCACGGGGGAAGAGGTCGCCAAAGCGGTCGTATTTTTGGAAGAAAACGAGTACGTCACGGGCATTGACTTGCCCGTAAACGGCGGATTCTCGATCGCGTGATCAATGCTTTTTCAGATAACTGTCTAATATTTTTTGAATGAAATCATCCGCAATCCCCTCGGTGGGGGATTGCGGTTTTTCTTGCTTCATCTCACCCATGGGTGGGTCGTTTTCCCTTTTCGGAGGCGTTTGCGCACGCTTGGACTGCTCGGATTTGAAGGCACTGAACGTCTCGGAAAACTTGGATAAATCCTTCAAAAAGGCGAGCATTTGCTCCGAGTCTTTCAGCTGTGCCATCAGCGGCTTGACACTCTCCGAAAAGTCGGAGTTTTGCGAAAGGTAATACAAGAGAACGAGCATGAATATTTCCATGGTATAGTATATGCGCGGCAGTCACTCCCCGTTGCTTCGTCGCATAAAATATACTAATGCAAAATAAGGAGCGTATGTATGAAAAGTTTCAAAGAGTATGCCAAGACGGAGCACAGACGAGAGGATTTGACGGGAGAGGCGGCGAGCGCCGAGGAGCTGACGAAAAGGATTGCGGCTGCGTACGACGGGAAGAGCAATATGCAAATGTTGAAAAATATTCTTGCGGAAGCGGAAAAAAGCAAGCGGGCAGGGACCCTTTCCAACGAGGAAATCGAAAACTTTTATCAGAGTTTTTCGCCTATGTTGGACGGAGCTCAGAAGCGTCAACTTCGTGCGATCGTGGATAAACTCAAAGATATATAAGGGCAGGGGCGACCGAAGGTCGCCCCTGCTTAAAAATTGCATAGGAAGTACCCATGTATGCGTTCAATCCATAATTTGCAGGGCATTGACAAGCAAATCTACCTCCCGTTCGCTGTTGAAATGGGAGAAGGACGCGCGCACGAGTCCCCCGTCCAAAGTGCCTAACGCCTCGTGCATGAGGGGCGCACAATGCAGCCCGCCTCGCACGGCGATATCGTACTTGGACGAGAGGAGCTCTGCGATATGCTCGCTTTGCAAACTTTCGTGTGAGAACGCTACGATACCGCAAGGGTTGGGTTTGGAGTAGGCGCGGTAGCGTTTGAGCGAAGTCAATTTTTGCAGGAAATATTTGGTCAGATCGAGCAGGGTGTTTTCAATTTCTTTTTGGTGTAAGATAAGATAGCGCGTTCCTTCCAAGAGGGAGAGCACGGCAGGGTAAGAAAGAGTCCCCGCTTCCAGAGCATCGGGGTAAAAATCGGGCATATCGAGGGAGATACTCATCGAGCCCGTCCCCCCGAAAAGCAGGGGCGAAGGATCTACCCGATCGGAGAATAATAGGGCGCCGCTCCCCTGAATGCCGAGCATACCTTTGTGCCCTGCTATGGTAAGTAGATCGATACCTGCCCCCTTCATTTGCACGGGAAAGTGCCCTGCGCCCTGTGCACCGTCGGCGAGAAGCAGGGCGGTTTTCGGAATAATTTTCCGCACCTTTTTCAGGTCGGGGATTTCCCCCGTCACGTTGGAAGCGGTGGTAACGGCAACCAGTCGGGTATCGGGGCGAACGAGGGCGTTCAGCTCCGCGTAGTCAAGTTCGCCGCTCGGCGTCAATCCACAGATATCGTAGGTGATCACGCCTGCCTTTTTGAGTTTTTCCAAGGGGCGCAGGACGGAGTTATGTTCCATGCAGGATGCGACGACGTGATCGCCTGTTTTGAGAACGCCGAACAGGGCGATATTCAGCGCCTCGGTGCAATTTTTGGTGAAGATCACGCGGTCGTAGCCGTACCCGTCGAAAAAGGCGTCGAGTGTGTGACGGCAATTTTCCACGAGCGTGGCGCACGCCAGGGAGAGCTTATGTCCGCTTCGACCGGGGTTAGCGCAGACTTTGATGGCGGAGCTCACGGCGGTGAGGACGGAGTCGGGTTTTCTGCCGCCCGTGGCGGCGTTGTCGAAATAAATCATAGAAGAACCTCTTTTTCATTAATATTCATAAAATATAGTATTCTCAAAAGAAGTTACTTATGAAAAAGGAGGCGCATGCGATATGATGATTTTGGCAGTATTCCGTTCCCGTGCACACAGTCTCGACTACGTAGAGAGGCTGAAAAGATACGGGATTAACGGAGTGACCGTGCCCACGCCCAAAGAAGTGCGTATCGGTTGCGGACTTTGCGTGCGGTTCGACGCGCGCTACTTCGTCCGCGCGAAAGCGATTTTGAACACGGGACGGTATACTTCGTTCAAGGGATTTTATAAAGTGGAGTACCCCGGCGGTCGGATTTCGGTGACGCCGTACAACGGCTGACGGGAGCTCTTGGACGTAATAGCCGCGGCGGACGAAAGTCCGCCGCGGCAAACTTTGAAAAAACGCTTGCAAAATACGGGAAGATCTGGTATACTATACCTATGAAAAAGACAGAGAAAGCACGGGCGCTTAATGAGCTCGCCCATTTATATCCGGACGCGAAACCTGCGCTCCATTACACGACGCCGTACGAACTTCTCGTGGCGGTGATTTTGTCCGCACAATGCACGGACGAACGCGTGAATATCGTCACGGCAAAATTATTTGAAAATTATTCCACCCCCCAAGCGATGGCGACCCTTTCGCAGAAGGAGCTCGAAGGCTATATTTTTTCCTGTGGCTTCTACCGCATGAAGGCGGAGCATATTCTCTCCGCAACGCGGGATATCTTAGAAAAGTTCGGGGGCGAAGTCCCGGGGACGATCGAGGAGCTCATGACCTTGGCAGGGGTGGGCAAAAAGACGGCGAACGTCGTGTATTCGGTGGCGTTTGGCGGCGACGCGATCGCGGTGGATACCCACGTGTTCCGCGTGAGCAACCGTTTGGGGCTGGCGAAGGGAACGACGCCGCTTGCTGTGGAAGAGGGACTGTGCAAGGCAATTCCCAAAGAGGACTGGTCGAAGGCACACCATTGGCTCATCTATCACGGCAGAAGGGTTTGTCATTCCCAAAAACCCGAGTGTGAGCGGTGTACGTTGAAGGAACTTTGCGACTACGGCAAGAAAAAGTAAAATCAAAAAGAAGTATAAACCCTCCCGTTTTACACAAACTGTAAAAGACGGGAGGGATTTGTTTTGGATAGTATCGAGAGGGAAAAGAAGGCGCTCAAAACGCTGATGACGGTGGAAGATTTGGTGGAGAAGAAGGCGAAAATTCATTCGCGCTTACTCATGGATACGGCGCTTGCCAAGGCGATGGAAGAACTTGCTTTGCGGCATGAAAAACGCAAGGAAACCTTGGAGATTTTGATCCTCGGGAAACTCCCGAAAAAGAAAAACGGGCAGGGTATGTCTGCGACGAATGGGGAGGACGAGGGAAAATGAAACTGGAAAAACGGGAGATTACGCTCAACGAATTCGATTCGTTGAAGGAAACGTTCTACATGGAAAAAATGCTCGTGAACGAGTATTTGGAGTGCTTGACGAAAGCGGCGAGAAAGGAGACGAGGAAGGAGCTTTTGCGGCTCATGCAAGAGGTGGGAGAGGAGCTTTCTTTAGCGCAGGATTTGATGAAAAAATCCGCGACGGAAGAAGAATAAGAATGGACCAAACGC
>JAGAJI010000079.1 GCA_017626135.1 Clostridia bacterium
GCCTACGCTGCACCGTCTGTCCATTCAGGCGTTCGAGCCCGTTCTTATCGAAGGTAGAGCAATTAAAATCTCTCCCCTTGTCTGCGGCCCGTTCAACGCTGACTTCGACGGCGACCAGATGGCAGTGCATCTTCCCCTTAGCGTGGAAGCACAGGCGGAAGCAAGATTTTTGATGCTTTCCGCAAACAATATTTTGAAGCTCGCCGACGGGAAATCCGTCATGTCGCCCACGCAGGATATGATTATCGGTGCTTACTATCTTACGATCAAGCGCCGCGAAGAAGGCAAGAAGTACGACGAACAGGGCAGACCTTCGGAAGAAGGCAAGCTCTACAAAGTGTACGAAGAGGGCGACGATATCGAAAAAGTCGACTTCGTGCCCGTGTACTCTTCTGAAAACGAAGCCGTACTCGCCTACCAGAACAAGATTGCGCACGAGCAGGACGAAATGTATTTGAGACGTACCATCGAGCTCCCCGAAGGCAAGTTTGAAGATTTGCCCTTCGACGAGAACGGTTGCTACGTTTGCCCCATCGAGAACAAACCCGGCGAAACGCCCATCAAGAGCGCGGAAGTCAGAAGAAATCCTCAAACGGGCAAGCTGGAAGTTTCGGGTATCATCAAGACGACCATCGGTCGCTTGATCTACAACGACGGACTTCCTCAGGATCTTGGGTTCGTCAAGAGAACGACTCCCGAATCCTATTTAAGACTCGAGCTTGACACCGAATTTATCGGCAAGGCAAGAGCAATCGGCAAGAAACACCTTTCCCGCATCGTTGAGGCGGCGTTCAGAACGGGCAAAGCGCCCAAGGCTTCCTACGTGCTCGACGCGATGAAGGAAAGAGGGTATAAGTATTCGACGCTCGCCGCTTTGACGACGTCCGTATTCGATATGAAGATTCCCGACGAAAAGCAGGAAATCATCGACAACGCGGAAAACGAAGTGTCCAAGATTGCAAAGAAATATGCAAGAGGTCTGTTGAACGAAGACGAACGTTACAGCGCCGTCATCGCACAATGGGACGCAGCGACCGACAAGGTGGCAAGCCTTCTGAAAAAGCAGGGCGAAGAAGATAAGTTCAACCCCATCTGGATGATGGCGGACTCCGGTGCCCGTGGTTCCATCGACCAGATCAAACAGCTCGCAGGTATGCGTGGTCTGATGGTAAACCCTCAAGGTAAAAAGATCGAGGTTCCCGTTAAATCCTGTTTCCGTAACGGTCTGTCCGTTCTGGAATACTTCATTTCCTCGCACGGTGGTCGTAAAGGTTTGACCGATACCGCGTTGAAGACGGCAGACTCCGGGTACCTGACCCGTCGTCTCGTCGACGTCTCCCACGAAATCATCGTTCGTGAAGAGGACTGCTGCGCAGGCAGAAAGCCGCAGGGCGTGGTCGTAAGAGCCATTTACGACACGGTCGGCAAGGAAATCGAAGGATTGAAGTCGAGAATTTTGGGTAGATTTGCCGCAGAGGACGTCGTGCACCCCGAAACGGGCGAACTGCTCGTCGGCACCAACCAGTTCATCGACGAAAAGGAAGCGGATGCGATCGTAGCCGCAGGTCTCACCGAAGTTTCGATCAGAAGCATCTTCGCTTGTACGTCCAGATACGGCGTGTGCGCGAAGTGCTACGGTAAGAACATGGCAACGACCCTTCCCGTACAGGTGGGCGAAGCTGTCGGTACCATCGCGGCGCAGTCCATCGGCGAACCCGGTACTCAGCTTACCATGCGTACCTTCCACACGGGCGGTATCGCAGCGACGGGGGACATCACCCAAGGTCTTCCCCGTGTCGAAGAATTGTTCGAAGTCAGAAAACCCAAGGGTTGTGCAACCATTTGCGAAGTCGAGGGTATCATCAACATCGACGATTCGGACGGCTCCAAGCACGTCAAAGTCATGGATGAGGTGACGGGCGAAGTCAAGAAAGAATACACCCTTCCCTTCAATGCGGAGATCAAGGTGAAGAATGGCGAGAAGGTAACGCCCGGCGTACTTCTGAACGCAGGTAGCGTATATCCTCAGGATATTCTTCACGTACAGGGCGTCAAGGGCGTACAGGACTATATCCTCGAACAGGTACAGTCCGTATACCGTTCGCAGGGCGTTGAAATCAACGACAAACACGTGGAGATCATCGTTCGTCAGATGCTCAAGAAAGTCCGCATCGAGAACGCAGGGGATACCAACTTGTTGCCCGGCGAACTCGTGGATATGATCACCTTCCAGGACGAAAGCGCGAAGGCGATGGCGAACGGCGGCAAACCCGCGCTTGCGAAACGTGTCCTGCTCGGGATCACGAAAGCGGCGCTCGCTACCGACTCCTTCCTTTCCGCAGCATCCTTCCAGGAAACGTCGAGAGTGCTCACCGAAGCGGCAATCCGCACGAAGAGAGACTACCTCGTCGGCTTGAAGGAAAACGTCATCATCGGTAAACTCATTCCCGCAGGTACGGGTACGAAGGCGTACAAGAACGTAACGCCCCAGTATATCGGCGGTTATAAGAAAGCCGAAGAGGAAGAAATTGCCGAAGCCGAGGAAGCGGAGGAAACCGTAGAGGACGTGGAAGATTTGGAAACGGAAGAAACCGTGGAAAGCGCAGACGTAACCGAAACGACGGACGAAGTCGTGGAAGATACGGTAGACATCTTCGACGAAGAAGAATAAGAATCACGCGACCCTTTGCCTTGGCAAAGGGTCGTTTTTAACGGAAATTCCGTTGGTTTGCCTGCCGATTTGCATTTGCTTACCGTAAATGCAAATCGGCAGGATTTTCATTTGACATTTTATCGTTCGCATTGTATAATAGAGATATGGAAAAAGAGTGTATCAAAAATAAATTTCACGGGGCGCGGGAAACGCTTGCGCCCGTTTTGCATACCGTAAGCGAGTGGTGCAAACGGCTCGTGTGGATCCTGCCGCCCGTCGTTGTGTTGATCGCAATGCTCGTTACCTATCAAGTCAACGGGCTCTATCCCTTCACGAACAAGACAATCGCTTGGTGCGATATGGAACAACAACTGATTCCGCTCTTACTCCAGTTTAAGGACGTACTCGCAGGCAAAGAGGACTTCTTTTTCAGCTTCAAAAACGCAGGCGGCATGAATTTCTACGGGGTGTTCTTTTTCTTTTTGGCAAGTCCGTTCACCTTCCTCGTCGCCTTCGTCGATAAGGCGGATATGGCGTCCTTTTGCAACGTGCTCGTCATGCTCAAAATGAGCGTGTGCGCGCTCACCGCTTCCCTGTATTTCTATCGTAAGAATAAAAACGCGCCCCTTTTGAACGTGGCGCTGTCCGTCCTGTACGCCTATTCGGGCTATACGATGATGTATTATCAGAACGTCATGTGGCTGGACGTCGCATACCTGTTCCCCCTGCTTTTGTGGGGACTGGAAAATTTGCAAAAGGGAAAACGGGCGTTGTTTGTCATCGCTCTGTCCGCGAGCATGGTTGCCAACTATTACCTCGGGTACATGATCGTCGTGTTCCTGATCTTATACGCCTTCGTCTGGTGTTTGCTGTCCAAGGACAAAAAATTTGCGCTCGACTTCGTGCTCTCCTGTCTGTTGGCGGCGCTGTTGACCGCCGTCGTGTGGTTGCCTTCCTTTTGGCAATACCTCTCCTCGGGGCGCACCACGTCCATTCTTGCAAATTTGATCAATTCTTCCGTTATCACGCACTATCAAACGGCATTACCAACGATTTTTTCCGTGCTCTTTCTCTTCCCGTTTGCGCTTACGCAAAAGAAAGAAATGGACGAACGATTGCGGTTGATTCTCTTGATCGCCACCCTCGTTCCCATTATATTCGAGCCCGTCAACAAGATGTGGCAGACGGGGAGCTACATGAGTTTCCCCACTCGCTACGCCTTCATGACCGTATTCCTGTGCCTGAGTCTTGCGTTCGACGGCATGGGAAAGACCGCTCGGGAAGAGGGGACTGCGTGGGAGGATTATAAGCAAAAATTGAAAAGCGAGGCACCCAGGTATGCGTTGAGTGGAATTTTCTTACTCACGAGCATCGCCTATTCCGTCTTCGGTTGCGCATATACGGACAAGCACGTGGAAACGATGGACCAGTATTCGCATAGCCTTTGGGGAAATACACAGTCTTTTGAGACGCTCTTGACCTTGTACGCGATCGCCCTGCTCGTGGGCGCGATCGCTTACGTGCTTTGGCGGTTCCGTCTGCTCAAACCCACACTCTTGTGGCTTGCTGTTTTGGTCATGGTCGCCTCCGAACTCTACGTGGCGCCTGCCACCTATATGCTCACCCCTGCGCACGAAGTGGAGTGGTATCAGCAGGTCGTGGAGCTCGCCGATAAAATCGAGGACGAAGGATTTTATCGGGTCAAGACGGATCGGGAGTATTCGGGGCACGATTTCGACGTCAATTTGATGGGGGGACTCGGTTACAATGCGCTCGGGCATTACACCTCGTTGACCAAGCAGAACTACATGCAGACGATCAAACGGTTTGGCTACACTTCCTACTGGATGGAGGTGGGGAACAGCGGCGGCACGATGGTGACGGACGCTCTGCTTTCCATCGGGTATCAGATTTCAAGTAAGTCGTCGAGCGCGGATATCTATGAAGGGAGCTATTTCCATATTGCAAAAACGGAGGGCTGTTTGCCCCTTGGCGTGATTGCGAAAACGGATATTATCGGCAGAGAAAAGGGGTGTGAAAACCTGACTCGCGGCGAGATGCAAGTGACCTTGTATCAGGACTTTTTCGGCACGGACGGCATAACCACGTACGAGTTGAACGAGGCGGAAGCCCATAATCTGACCGTGCGAGAGGAGAACGGAAAGTACCGTTTGACGCCCACGGGCTCGAACGCGTATTTGAGTTTCACGCTGCCCGTGAAAGGGAAGTCGCGCGTGTATTTGAGCGCCTTTGACGAGAATACGAACGCCTTAAATCAGGCAATCAATAAAAAATTCAGCGTGCAGACTGCAAAGTACCGTTTGGATTCCTACCCCACGCAAAAGCAGAACGGCATTTTGGACCTCGGCGAGTATGCCTCTACCGTCACGGTAAAGGTCGGAGTGAAGGAAGAAACGCTCGTAAAAGAGATGAGCGTCGTGGCGATCGAAAGCGAAAAAACACAGGCGTATATCGGGCAAACGCCCACCCTCGGTTTGACCGTCGAAAGGGGAAAGGTGGGGGGCAGGTATGCGGCGAAGGGTGGAGAATGTGTCTTTTTGTCCGTGCCTTACGACGAGGGACTGACTTTGAAAATCAACGGAAAAGAGACCGACTTGCACGAAGTGTACGGTGGGTTTACCGCCTTCTATTTGGAGGAGGGCGTGAACGAAATCGAGATCACCTTCCGTCCGCAGGGCTTTACGGTGGGGCTCGGCGTGAGTTTGCTCGGAGTTGTGATCGCCCTCCTTGGCGTGGGGATTCGGATTTTTATACGCCGTCGGAAGGAGAGGAAAGAATGCGTATTGGATCGCGTGGCGTACTGCGGTGTGATTGCCGTGGGTGTGCTCGTCGTAGTTTTGATTTATATTGCGCCTATGATTTTGTGTGCGCTTTGAGGTGACGTAAATGGAAGAAAATAGGGAAAATTCAACAAATCAAGAAAACGTAGAAGGTGTGGGAAACGCACAACCGACGGAGATTAAGCAGACGAAGAAAGAATTATTTTGGGAAATTTTCCGCTTTCTGCTCGTAGGGGGGACGGCGACGGTCATTGACTGGGCGGTCGCCTACCTTTTTCAGGCGTGGCTGTTGCCGCCCACGCTCGTGGGGGACGCGGCGTCGCTCTTCTTTTCCACGGCGTTTGGGTTCTGCGTGGGGCTCGTCGTCAACTGGTTGTTGTCGATCAGTTTCGTATTCCGCAAAGTCAAGGACGAGGCGAGCGTGAGAACGGGCAAGTCCTTTCTGACCTTTACGCTCATCGGCGTGATCGGGCTCGTCATTAGCATTTTGGGTATGCAGATCGTGCCTTTTATCCCCGAATTTTCGCTCTTTGGCACGCCCACCTTTTTGGGGTTGGCTTGGAGCTGGTGGCTGATGAAGGGATTGATGACGGGAATCGTGCTCATGTGGAATTATATCGGCAGAAAACTGTTCATCTTCAAAACCAAATGATATTCACGCCCCGAAAGCCGAGCGGCTTTCGGGGCGTCGCTTTTCCTAAGCAGACGAGTCTTGTCCGCTTAAGAAAAAGAAATGCAAGGAAAAAGTGAAAGGCGCAATCTTTCTCCAAAAACAGGGAAAATTTACTTTACAGATACGGAAAAAATTTTCTGCAAAGGCTTGACAAACGTTTGCTACGGTGCTATAATAAATAAGGTAGGAGTACTACGTACCCTAAGAGCAAAAGCAGGAGACAGTCATGACGGGACACATTCATTCATTCGAATCCTTCGGCACGGTGGACGGTCCGGGCATACGCTTCGTCGTATTTTTGCAGGGTTGCCCCTTGCGCTGTCAATACTGTCACAACCCCGATACGTGGACTGCAGGCGGCGAGGAACACTCCGTCGAGGACGTCGTGAGTCGTGCCGTTCGCTATAAAAACTACTTCGGCGAAAAGGGCGGCGTGACCGTCACGGGCGGCGAGCCCCTCCTTCAGATCGACTTCGTCATTGCGTTGTTCACACAGCTCAAAGCAAAGGGGATTCACACCTGCGTGGACACTTCGGGATTTACCTTCCAAGCAAACAACCCCACGAGCGTGGAAAAACATAAAAAGCTTTTGGAAGTTGCCGATTTGTTCCTGCTCGATATCAAGCACATCGACGACGAGGCTTGCAAAAAGCTGACGGGACAATCGAACGAAAACACCCTTGCGTTCGCAAAGTTTTTGAGCGACAACGGGAAACCGATGTGGATCAGACAGGTGCTCGTGCCGGGGATCACGGATGATAGTCAGGCTTTGCAAAGAACGCGCGCGTTTATCGACACCCTGAAAACGGTGGAAAAAGTGGAAGTGCTTCCCTATCATACGATGGGTACGGTGAAGTATGAAAAGCTTGGGATTGCGTATCCTCTTGAAGGGGTGCCGACGCCGACGAAAGAGAGCGTGGAAAAAGCCAAAAGCATTTTGAGAGATTAGGAAATAGGCGCGAACTGCGTTCGCTTTTGGTGGGTCCGGCGGAGTGGCTCCGCTGCCCAATCTTACTACCTTGCCGTCCGTTCTTTAAGTGAAACCGTATGGGTTTGGGCAGTGGCGATGCGCCACGGCATTCTCTTACTACTGTGCCTTTCGTTTTTTAAGAAAGACCGTATTTGTGTGATTTTGCCGTACTATCGGGAGTGCAAGCTATCGCTTGCTTGAAGGAGCCCGCTTTCGTGGGTTCGTTGTTTCGCCTTCGGCGAGGTGGCTCTGCTCCACACCGCCAAGGGGCTCTTTCTCGGATAGCGTAATGCAAACGCTATCCTTGGTCACCGTTCGCGC
>JAGAJI010000004.1 GCA_017626135.1 Clostridia bacterium
AGAGTTGATTGCGGCAGGCATTTCGGGCGATCTCGTCCGCCTTTCCTGCGGCATTGAGAATTACGAGGATCTGATCGCCGATATTAAGCAGGCACTCGATACCCTTTAATCATTCCGCTTTGCGGTTGGAGCGCAAGCCGCGCTTGCTTATTATGGATCCTGTTTCGCGGGCTCTGCCCCCTGTACCCCCGCAAGGGAATAATTCCCTTGACCTTAGTTGGTTATATACTTGGAGAAAGATTATGCCTATCAAGATTCCTAATAATTTGCCGGCGGTCAAGACGCTGGAAAACGAGAATATTTTCGTCATGACGGAAACCCGCGCCATCACGCAGGATATCCGTCCTTTGCGTATACTCATTCTCAATCTTATGCCCAAAAAAATCGAAACGGAAACGCAGTTTGCCCGACTTCTCGGAAATTCCCCTTTGCAGGTCGAAATGGAGCTCATTCATCCTCGCTCCCATCAGTCCAAAAACGTCACGGAGGAACACCTGCTCGCCTTCTATAAGACCTTCGATCAGGTCAAAGACCAAAAATTCGACGGCATGATCATCACGGGCGCGCCCGTCGAACATATCCCCTTCGAGGAAGTGGATTACTGGCCCGAACTCTGCGAAATCATGGAGTGGAGCAAGACCCACGTCCACAGTACCTTTCACGTCTGTTGGGGGGCGCAGGCAGGGCTTTACTATCATTACGGCATTCAAAAACACCTCATGCCCGCGAAGATGTTCGGCGTCTTCCCCCATACCCTCGATTACAAACGCTCCATTCTCTTTCGTGGCTTCGACGATGTATTCATGGTGCCCCAGTCCCGCCACACGACGGTACTTCGCGAGGATATCGAAAAGGTCAAGGATCTGAAAATCCTCGCCTCCTCCGAGAAGACGGGCGTCTACGCCGTTGCCACCAAGAAGGGAAAACAGATTTTTATCACGGGACATTCGGAATACGACGCGGACACCCTCAAAAACGAGTACCTCCGCGACCTTTCTCAGGGCAAACCCATCTCCATTCCCGAGAACTATTTCCCCAACGATGACCCGACTCAACCCCCTCTCGTTACGTGGCGTGGGCACGCGCATTTGCTCTTCTCCAACTGGCTCAACTATTTCGTTTACCAGAGTACGCCCTACGACGTCACCAAGGTCAAAGCGCGGAAACAATAGCCAAAAATCCAAGGCTTTTCGTTTCCATCGGTGCGGAAAGCTCTTTTTTTGAAAAATATTTGAACATTTTTTCAATATCCACTTGACAATTTGCCCTTTCGCATATATAATAATAGTATCATAGAAAAGGGAGACGGAAATATGACTCGTTATTTTGAATATAAGGGACGCCGCTACGACGTCAGAACGGTGGTAAAAATGCAGTCCGAGGACGGCGAAGTAAAAGAGACCGTATTCTTGGGCTACGGCAAATTTGAGGGCATCAACCCCTACGACCTGTCGGGCAACTACCCCGAGGGCTGGTACCTTGCGGAAATCGTTCACCCCATTTATTACATTGACCCGAAAAATTGATCCCCTTTCTCCCACTTTGCGTTTGGGAATTTTTTCGCATGAAAAACGCCGCCGTTGCTCAGCTGAGCAACGGCGGCTATTTTTTATCCTGTTCGTCTTCTTTACTTGATCAGGTCTTTGACGACTTCCCCTGCCAGAATGAGCCCGACCACAGACGGCACGAACGCCACGCTCCCGGGTACGGATTTCCCGCTCTCCTCGTCCACGACGGGAGAGGGCAACGGCTCTTCCTTGGAATACACCACTTTGAGGTGTTCGATTCCCCGTTTTTTGAGCTCTCTGCGCATGACTCTCGCAAGCGGACAAACGCTGGTTTTGGAAATATCCGCAACCTCGAACTTCGTGGGATCGAGCTTATTCCCGGCACCCATGGCTGCGATGACGGGCACGTTCGCCTTCTTCGCCTCTTCGACGATGGCGATTTTTCCACTCACCGTATCGATGGCGTCCACCACGTAATCGTAACGGGAAAAATCGAACTGTGCCGCCGTTTCGGGCAAATAGAACGTATTGTACACGCGCACGCAAATATCGGGATTGATATCTCGGGCGCGCTCCGCCGCGACTTCCGTTTTATACCTCCCCACCGTCGAATGCAGGGCGATGATCTGGCGGTTGATATTGCTTTCACTCACGGTGTCCTTATCGATGAGATCGAGCACCCCCACGCCGCTGCGCGCCAGCGCCTCCACGACGTAACCGCCCACGCCGCCGACGCCGAACACCGCCACGCGCGCGCGTTTCAACTTCTCCAAATTTTCCTCGCCAAGCAAGATCGCCGTTCTTGAAAACGTCATAAAAACCTCGTTCAACGCATACCTGGTATGCCCGTTTTATTATTTACGGCAAAACCGCCGTCGAAAAATCGACGGCGGTTAAATACCGTTTCAAGCCATCAAACGTCCAGTACATGGATTCGTGAATGGTTCTGGAAATAACGTCATCCTGCTGTTCTTTCGTGAGCTTGATGAAGTTTACTGCATAACCGGATACACGAATGGTGAGCTGAGGATACTTTTCAGGATGCGCCTGCGCGTCCAAAAGCGTTTCGCGGTTGAACACGTTTACGTTGAGGTGGAAACCGTTGTCGCCAACGTAGCCGTCCAACATGTTTACCAAGTTATCTACTCTGTTCGACATAAGATTATCTCCTTTTTTATTTTCATTTATTTTTTTATTATTTTATGTTCCCTCTTCGCTTTTTTGCAAATCCGAAGAGTGATTGCCGCAATTAGTCCTCTTTACCAAGCGAACCGGGGGTGATGGAGAAGGTGTTGGAAATACCGTCTCTGGAATAGTCATAAGGAAGTTTTGCAACCGATTCCAAGGAAGCCAACGCGCCGTTTGAGTCTCTGCCGTGCATGGGGTTCGCACCGGGAGCAAGAGGGGTACCTCCGCGTCTGCCGTCGGGCGTGTTACCCGTCTTCTTACCGTATACGACGTTGGAAGTAATGGTAAGAATGGAAGTCGTGGGTACGGAATCACGATAGGTGTAGTGGCTCTTTACCTTCTTCATGAAGGTCTTCAAGATCCAAACTGCCAACTCGTCGGCTCTGTCGTCGTTGTTGCCGTACTTAGGATAGTCCCCTTCGATGCGGTAGTCCACAACGATACCGTCTTCGTTACGTACGGGATATACTTTCGCGTACTTGATTGCAGACAAGGAGTCAGCCGCGCAGGAAAGACCTGCGATACCCGTTGCGAAGAAACGACGGACTTTGGTGTCGTGCAACGCCATTTCCAAAGCTTCGTAGCTGTACTTATCGTGCATATAGTGGATAAGGTTCAAGGTGTTGACGTAAAGATCTGCCAGCCAGGTCATCATATTGTCGAACTTGTGGCAAACTTCGTCGAAGTCAAGCGCGTCGTCGCTCGTGATGGGCATAAATTCGGGGGATACCTGCATGGGTTTGCCCGTCACTTTGTCCTTCATGATTTCGTCCTTACCGCCGTTGATTGCGTACAGCAAGCACTTCGCAAGGTTCGCTCTCGCGCCGAAGAACTGCATATCTTTGCCCTCTCTCATACAGCTTACGCAGCAAGCGATCGCATAGTCGTCGCCCATTTCGGGACGCATCAGATCGTCGCTCTCGTACTGAATGGAAGAGGTACGGATGGAGATATCCGCGCAGAATCTCTTGAACGCCATAGGCAGTCTTCTGGACCAGAGCACCGTAAGGTTGGGCTCGGGAGCAGGGCCGAGGTTGTCGAGGGTGTGCAGGATACGGAAGGAGGTCTTGGTAACGAGCGTTCTGCCGTCTACACCCATACCGCCGATGGATTCGGTAACCCAGGTAGGGTCGCCCGAGAAGAGTTCGTTGTATTCCTTCGTTCTCATGAACTTCACGATACGAAGTTTCATGACGAAATGGTCGATGAATTCCTGTGCTTCGGTTTCGGTGATGAGCCCCTTCGCAAGGTCACGTTCGATATAGATATCGAGGAAGGTGGTGTTTCTACCGATGGACATTGCCGCGCCGTTCTGATCTTTAACGGCTGCAAGATACCCAAAGTACAACGCCTGAATCGCCTGCTGCGCCGTTTCTGCGGGTTTGGAAATATCGCAACCGTAGATCGCCGCAAGTTGTTTCAAAGCTTTGAGCGCTTTGATCTGTTCTGCAAGCTCTTCACGATCTCTGACCTTTTCCGGTCTCATTTCACCGTTGAGGGTAAGCTTGTCTTCTTCCTTCTTTCTGATGAGGTAGTCAACACCGTACAGAGCGATACGACGATAGTCGCCGATGATTCTGCCACGGCCGTACGCATCGGGAAGACCGGTCAAAATGTGTGCGGAACGAGCCGCTCTCATTTCGGGAGTGTACGCATCGAACACGCCTTCGTTGTGGGTCTTACGATACTTCGTGAAGATTTCCTTTACTTCGGGATCGAGTTCATACCCGTACATATTGAGTGCGCCTTCCGCCATACGGATACCGCCGAAGGGCTGCAAGGAACGCTTGAAAGGTTCGTCCGTCTGTACGCCTACGATCTTTTCAAGATCTTTATCTAGATATCCTGCGCCGTGCGAGGTGATCGTGGACACGATCTTCGTATCGGCTTTCAGAACGCCGCCCGCTTCACGCTCTTTCTTGGAAAGATCGCAAACGATATCCCAAAGTTTTTTTGTCGCTTCCGTTGCGGGAGCAAGGAACGTAGCGTCCCCTTCGTAAGGCGTGTAGTTGTGCTGAATGAAATCACGCACGTCTACTTCGTCGTTGCACCATTTACCGGGAACAAATCCTTCCCAACCTTTGTATTGCATCATATCAGTTACTCCTAATAATAATATTTTTTCGTATTCATACCGCCGAAACGGATTTTTTCTTATTGATACTAAGTCTTAATTATATGTAAACCGTTATTACGCGGTCTAAACAAAAAATCAAAAAAAAGTTAAATTATTTTAACGATTTTTTTTCTTCGATTTTTGCGTCCATCCAAAGTTCCAAAATTTCCTCGGGCTGGAAGCCTGTGCAGCGTGCGAAGATCTCGCCGTCCTGCATGAGGAGAATGGTAGGCACCTTTACGACTTCCCACGCTTCGAGGAGTGCGGTGGTGCTATAATTTGCCTCGACGTGTACGAGGCGGATATCGCCGCGGGCGTCGCAGATGGATTTCAAGATAGGCATGAGCGTGAGACAGTTTGCGCAATCCTCGCCGCTCACTTCCACGCAGCATAACCCTTTGAGTTGTTCTTTGTAATCGTTGATTGTCATAATTATTCTCCTTTCCAAAGTCGGAAGTCCAGGAAACTCAGTTTCTTGCAGGGGTACAGGACGAGCTGCCCGTTAAGCAAAGCGTTGATAACGCTTTGTAGGGGCGAGATAAGCGAACGCCGATAGGTAGGCGTGAGCGTGACCGAGGGCAAAGAACAGCTTTGCCCGAGAGAGCTGCCCGTTAAGCAAAGCGTTGATAACGCTTTG
>JAGAJI010000005.1 GCA_017626135.1 Clostridia bacterium
CGCCGAGCGTCGTGAGCAACGCCAAAACGCCACAGATGACTTTTTGATTTTTTCTCATACTTTTCTCCTCCTGTCTTTTCCATTAGTGTTCCTTATTTTCCCCCTTTTTATGCGGGGCAAAATAAAAAGAGCTCGTCCATGGACAAGCTCTTATCAAGCATAAAATTATCGGTCGTAGGTTTCCGTTACTTTTTTCAGCCAAGCGGCTTTTCCCCGTTTGAAATCCTCTTCCGTAAAGCGGAAGGTCCAGTTGCCGCCCGAGACGGTAGAGGGCGCGTTCAAACGAGCTTCTGCTCCCAAACCCAGCACGTCGTGCATGGGCACGATGACCGTATTCGCCTTGGTGGACGCCAAAAGCTCGATCATCGTCTTACATTCGTCTTCCACCGTTTCGGTGATGTACGGAACGTCCGCCGCCAAACATTCCTCTTCCAACACCGTTTCGAATTCCTTTCTCGCAGGCTCTTCCATGTTTTCCAAAAAGGCACGCACGGGCTCGTTGTCGTGCGTACCCGTATACGCCACGCAATTCGACTTCAAAATGTTGGAAGGGAGATAGTCGTTCTCCTTGTCGCCGTCGAAGGCAAACAAGAGCACCTTCATGCCGGGATAGCCGGTATCCTTCAAAAGCGTTCTCACGCCGTCGTCGATGACCCCGAGGTCCTCCGCAATGATGGGACGTTTGCCCAACTTCTCGAACAAATCCATACCCGGTCCGTCCAGCCATTCCCCATCCTTCGCCGTCGTCGACGCCTGCGGAATGGCAAAGAATCTGTCGAAGGCACGGAAATGATCGATACGCACGATATCGAACAGCTCGAACGCATAATCCATACGTTTCTTCCACCATGTATACCCGTCCGCTTTCATCTTCGCCCAGTCGTAGACGGGATTGCCCCAAAGCTGTCCGTCCTCGGAGAATGCGTCGGGGGGAACGCCTGCCTTCAACGCAAGATTTCCCTCTCCATCAAGCATGAACATATCTCGACGGTATTTCCACGTCTCCACGCTGTCCGCCGCCACGTAGATGGGCATATCGCCCATAATCTGAATATCCTTCTCCTTCGCGTACGCGTGCAGAGCGTTCCATTGTTTTAAGAAGATATACTGCGTGAACTGCCAAAATTCGATCTCTTCCCGATGCGCGGCAATATATTCTTCCAACCCCTTGCCTTCACAACTCTTATAGGGTTCGTCCCACTCTACCCAAGGACGGAACCCAAACTTCGTCTTCAAGCTCATGAACAGCGCGTAATCGGCATACTTGCCCTTCTTCAAAAAGGCGAGCCAGTCCGCCTTCGTTCTGTCGAAGCGCGCAAAGGCTTTCTTTAAGACGACGATATTACAATGGAACTGCGTGCCGTAATCCACGCGGCGTTCGTCGTAGCTCCATTTCACGTCGGCGTAATCCGCCCTTTCCAACAAGCCGTCCTTCTCCAACAACTCGAAGTCAATGAAATAGGGGTTGAGCGCATCCGAAGAAGCCGACTGGTAAGGGCTGTCCCCGTAGCTCGTGGGGAGCAAAGGCAATACCTGCCAAATCTTCATGCCGGCGCTTTCCAACCAGTCGACGAAGGCGTACGCGCCTTTGCCAAGCGTACCGATCCCCTGCGCGGAAGGCAGGGAAAATACGGGCATCAAAACACCCATGTTTCTCGATTTTTTCGTTTTAATGATCACTTTCATAAATCTTCCTCTTATTTTGTGTAAATATAAATTTTTTATACGGGCATTAAATTTCTATGCGGGACAGCAAAATTTCTTCAAACTTTCTCACCCCTGCAATCTTCTCGGATTCCAAACATTTTTCCGCCTGTTCTTTAAGAGGCGCCAACGCTTCCGTCTTCCCCGCCGCTTTGGCATAGGCAAGCAAAATGCGTTTCGCGCTCGCCGTCTCCGACTGCAAGTACTCTTTGCAGAGCTTTCCACTCTCTTCCGCACTCTCCAAATCCCCACGCAACGCGTGCATATAGGTGAGTTCTGCGGCGAGTTTTTCCACCTCCGCATCGGGAAGATACGCCTGCGAGCCTGCCAAACGGTTCAAACAGTCCGCCGCTTGCACAAGTTCCTCTTTTTCCAAAAAATAGCGGTATTTCAAATCGAGCATCACCGCAAAGAGCGGCTCGTCCTCGCAAAGCTGCGGCAAATCGAAATACCATTTTTTATCAATTTCGGAAAAGCTCTTACCTGCAAAGAGTTGTCCTTGAATTTCCATGGCGGCAAGCATGGTCTTTTCTCCGTCGTAGCCCTTGCGTATCCCCCGCCAAACGAGGGTATCCGTCTTGCCGCTCGCATATTCCACGGGAGGCAGATTGAGCAAACACAAATACGCCGAGTACGGAATCATTCCCCACAACGTAAATCTCGTCGCGTTTAACGCCGTACAGAGAATTGCCGCCGCAAGAATAATCAGCAGAAACGCACCGCCGACAATCAAACCGCCGAGGGTATACAGCGTAGCTCGCCTTTGCATATCACCCCCCGATTTAGGCACAACCTGCGTTTCGTCGGGTGAAAACGGCGAGGCGAATCCCAATCGCTTTTTGCCCTCTTTTTCGTAAATTTTCAAACAGAAAAATTTCGCGTAAACGAGTTGCATATTCGCCGCTTCCGCAAAGACGATATGCCCCGTCTCGTGCAAAACAGGCGCGAGCGCGAACCCTAAAACGAGCCCGAGCAGGCATTCTGCCGTTTCCCACGTACCCGCCTTCCACGCGAAGACGAAGCAAAGCACGAACCCTGCCGCAAGCAACAGCGTGCAAAAAATTGCGTAAATTGTCGCAAGGTTTTTTTTCATCTCGCCTTACTCCATAAACCCGTGTTTCACGGCGTATCCTTCCAGATTATCCCGATCGCTGACGATCAGTTCTTCGATTCCCTGTTCCTGCATAATCGTCGCAAAGAGCACCGCGCCCCCGGCGATCACGTCCGCCCTTCCCTTGGGCATACAGGGCAATTTTTGAATCTCTTCGACGGGCATGGCAAGGAATTTGTCTGCCAGCTTCCGTACCTTCGCCAAGGAAACGACCGCGCCCGTCACCTTCTCCGAGGAATATTCCAAAAGCTCCAACGCCTGTGCGCCGAGGGTGGTTGCCGTACCGCCGATGGCGTAAATCGAGCCCTTCACGGGAATTTCCCCGTACTTTTTCGCGGCTTCCAACGCCATCTTTTCGAGCGCGGCTTTATCCCTTCCGCACCTGTCCTTCATGCGTACGACGCCGATATCCACGCTCTTTTTATAGACGAGCTCGCCTCGCCTTTTCACGACGATTTCCGTACTTGCGCCGCCGATATCGATCACGGCGCCGTCTGCGTTCCCAAGCGCACCCAAAATCCCGATCTCCGCTTCCTCTTCCCCCGAAATGACTTCGACGGCAAGACCGCAAAGCGCACGTACTCTCTCCAAAAATTCCGCGCGGTTTTCCGCCGTTCTGACCGCCGCGGTGGCAAACACCGCCACGTGCTCGGCGCCTTCCGCTTTCGCCCTTTCGTAAAAACAAGCGACGGCTTGCGCGGAGCGTTCGATCGCCTCCCCTTTCAAGAGCGGTTTTTCGGCAAGACCTTCCCCCAGACGGGTGGTATTCAATGCCTTATATAAAATTTTTCCGTCCGCCACAAACATCAGGCGAACGGAATTAGAGCCGACGTCAATGACGGCAAATTTTCTATACATCAATCATCTTCCTCTTCTTCTACTCGCCAACCCTGTTGAATTGCAAGCCATTGTTTCATCAGTTCGGATTCGTAATGTTCCGCAACTTTGGTATCGTCTTCCAACGTTTGTTCCAGTCTCGTGATTTCATCTTGGAGTTTTTGCTCGCGCTCGTTGAGTACCGCCAAAGTAACCCACTGGTAGATTAAATAGGTGAAGAGCAACACGAACAAGACGGTCGCCGCCGAAACGCACGCCGCAATGACTTTTCTCATCTTTTCTTGTGTCATATGTCAAAATCCTCTCTTTTTAAGAGTTTTTTATCCGTTTTTGCCCTTTTTCCCAGTTTGGTAATACCATTATAGCATACTTTTTCGAAAAATGCAACTATTCTTCGCAAAGTTTTTATATATATTATCAAACCTATTCCCCAACCGAGTGCCATATACCCCCGAAAATCGGGAAATCGGAGAAAATAGCAAACGTAAATACAAAATATTCCAAAGGATATCCCGAATAAGACATCGAGAACAATCCCCGTTGTTCTTGCTTTTTTGCGGTTACAGCCAAAAAGGAAACGAAAAAAAGCAAATATTTCATACAACAATCCACCGACGAAGCCGATCGCCACCGACAGCAAAAAGTAGGTGAATTGTCCTTTCGTGTCCATTATTTGAAAATCTTTGCGGCGAGACTCTTCGCACCGTAGGAAATCCCGAGGAACTCCCCTTCCGCCGTAAACGCGCCGCTCTGCTTGGAAAATCCCGTAATTTTCAGTCCCGAACCGACCACGCTCATACGTTCTCCTCCCAAAAGCGATAAAATAATTTTTACCTCCGAAAAGGATACCACGCTTTCCACGCCGCTCACGGACAAATTTTTCCTTTGTAAAAGCTCTACCGAATGTTTCCCGTTTTCTTGCATAGTCTATCCTATGCGCAAGCCCGTCCGTTTATTCGAATTTTTCCAAAAAGGAATGTTTGACTCCCTCTTTTTTATATTCCGCAAGGGTGTCGAGTTGTACGTTGTGAATGCTTTGGAAGATATTGTTTTCCACGTTGGGATTTTCCTTTTTCAGTTCGGCGATCAACGCCTTCACCCTTCTTCTCGCCGAAAACGTATCCTCGTCCGACTGTGTGATCTTCTGCGTGAATTTGCAGGCGCAAGCGATAAATTGCAAGCCGTTGTATTCCTGCCAGCGCACAACGTCGTTTTCCAGAATGCAATACATCGGGCGAATGAGCTCCATGCCCTCGAAATTCGTACTCTTGATTCTCGGCAACATACCCTGCACCTGACCGCCGTAAAGCATACCCATCAACGTCGTTTCGATGACGTCGCTCATGTGGTGTCCCAACGCGATCTTGTTGCAACCGAGCTCCTTTGCCTTGGCGTAGAGATGTCCCCTGCGCATTCTCGCGCAAAGATAGCAGGGCGACTCCGCGTTGGCGTTTTCCGAAGCGGCAAAAATATCGCTTTCAAATACCGTAATCGGCACGTTCAACAGTTTCGCGTTCTCCTCGATCCTTTGGCGGTTCTCCGCGTTGTAGCCGGGGTCCATCACCAAAAACGTCAATTCAAAAGGGACTTCGCTGTGACGGTGGAGCTCCTGCATGAGCTTGGCAAGCAACATACTGTCCTTCCCGCCCGAAATGCAGACGGCGATTTTATCCCCCGCCTCAATCAGACGATACTTTTTCACCGCCAACACGAAGGGCGACCAAATCGTCTTGCGGTAAGTCGTGATAATTGAACGTTCAATTTCCTGATATTTTTCGAGTTGTTTGGGCATTTTTCTCTCACTTTTCGGCTTTTTTCTTCGTATTATATCAAATCCGAATCCTTTCGTCAAGCGGTTTTACCGAATGATGAGCAGTTTTTCCTTCGCACGGGTGATGGCGGTGTACAACCACCTTGCGCTCTCTTCGCCGAATACCCGACTTTCGTCAAAGACGATGACGAAATCAAATTCCGAGCCCTGCGCCTTATGACAGGTGACGGCGTAGGCAAACTCGAACCGACAGATGGGCTCTTCCGACGCCGCCTTGAACTGACGAAGCACGCCGTAGTTGTATTCGTGCACCACCATGCCGTTTGTCAAAAACACCGCCCGTTGCCCGTAGGAATGATGGTATTTCCCCCTCGTGAAGATCCCCGTGTCGAAGGGAACTTTCACCACGTAGTCGAGAAAATCCGCTTGAAATTCCATAGTCGCAAGCCCGTCGATACTCTCCTGCACGTCGTGCGCCGTACCGATGATGCCGTTCACGAGGTGGAATTTTTTCTCTCTGTCAAGCGGTTTTTCCCAGTCGTTCAGGGTGCAAATCACCTTTTCCCCTTCGACGGGAAGCAGCTCCGATTCGGGAATCCCCTTATACCGCCGCATTTCTTCGTTGATGAAATTTCTCGTACTGTTCCGTCCGCAGAGGATCTGATCGGCTTGGAGAAAGAGCCGTTTGCGCTCCAGAGGCGACAGCGCGTTCTTCCTGATCACGCACACCTTATCCCCGTAGTTCCCGTAGGGAATGGGCTCGTTCCGCCTCGCCATCGTCGCCACTTGAATGATGGGATTATCCGCCGCCTGCCGCACGATCTCCTGCATCGTGAAGTGGGGATTTTCAAGCAACGGACAGGTTCCGTTGACAGGTGGGAGCTGCGCTCCGTCGCCGCAAAACAGACACTTGACGCCGTAACTCAACAAATCGCGCAAGACCGCCTCGTTGATCATGGAAGATTCGTCGACGATGATGAGCTTAATCTTTTCGTCTATCTTTTCCCGTTTGATAAAGGCGAGCTCTTCCCGCTCCACGATCTCCCCGTTTTCGTCCACGTCGAAGTTCTCTTCGTCGCGCATATAGATGAGTCCGTGCACCGTACCGGCAAGCGTTCCTTGCTTGACGAGGTTCGCCGCCGCCTTGCCCGTGGGCGACACGAATACCGCCTCCGAGCCGACTTTCAGTTTTAACTGCGTCTTCACGATATAGTCGATGAGGAAGGTTTTCCCCGTTCCCGCATACCCCGACAAAACGAACGTCTGGTCGTCGGTATTGACGTACCATTCCACTATTAAGTTTTTCGCCCGTTCCTGGTCGTCGGTGAGCTTGACTTTCATGATATTTATATTATAGCACCTTATTTTCAGAATTGCAAGCGTTTTACGAACATTTGTTTGTTTTTCCTTGAAAAATTTTTTTCGGGATTCACCAAGCAAAAATCGGCGATAAAATCGCCGATTTCGTATCGCTTTGATTTTCAACTGCCGTTAATCTCTGGAAAAAATCAGATAGAATACGCAAATTGCCAACAAGGCGAGCACCACGAGGAACCATTTCCAACGGATCGTGCCGCCATATTCCATCTGATCGTAATCGTCGCCCATGATGGGCACGCCGCCCTGCGCCGTAGAATCGCTGTGCTCTTCCGCGTAGGAATTGATATGGAAGGTGAGGTCGACGTCGGATTTCGTCGATTCGTTGCCAAGCGCGGTGTCCAACTCGTCGTTCCCTTCAAACGCCCACATAATTTCCAGATTGAATTGTTCGTAGGATTTTGCGCCCAAAACGCCTTTGCATTCGCCCAAGTTTTCCGACGAGAGCCTCACCCACTCCGATTCCCCGCCGATGACGTATTCGCCGCGCGTGTCCGTCATACGAATGAACATAGGGAACGCGCCCGCGTCGGTGTCGATTCCGGCGATGGTCAATACGAAGGAAAAGCTGAAATCGTAGGCAAGCGCCATATTCCCGTCGTTATACATACAGAAGGAGTACGTGGACACGACGCCCGGCGCGATGATCTTATCGCCCTCTTGGGAAATGACCGTCGTTTGATTTTCCCCGTTGACGTATTGCGATTGAAAAATGCTCACCTCTTGGTGCGCTTCCCAAACGCCCTCCCCGTCCTCGAAGTGGGAACCGGGATTCTTGCCTACGATGAAGATAATATCCTTATTTTCGGGCAACGTATTCCCGATACGAAGCGCTACGATACCGATCGTCAAAAGCAATAAAAGTACGGTAAAAACCGCTACGACTGCCGTCCATAGCGTCTTCAAGGCATTATTATTTTCGTTTCTCTTGGTAATTCTTCCCATGAAGGTCCTTCTTACTTACGGTCGCTCTCTTATCCCTCAGCTCTTCCGTGTAAAACAACTCATTATTATAACATTATAAGCTATAAGAAGAATTTTGTCAATCCTTTTTTACAAAAAAATACAAAAATCTACTTCATTTTGTATATCTCAATAAAAGGTGGTGAGCTGTTCTTCCGGCGCGTCGCAAACGACCACTTTTTCCGCTATCAACACGGGACCTTTGCCCTTGTAAATGCGATGCTTCTTAAATTCCACTTTCGCCGTGACGCGAATCCAGTCCCGCGTTTTCAAATTCATCTCTTCGGGGAGCACGCAGGCAAGTCCGCAATACTGAATATCCGCCTCGCAGCAGGTCATCACGTGCCTGCCTACTACGATATCGGTGGGATCCAACCGTTTATCCGTGGCTACGATGCCCAAAAATTTCACCGTTTTTCCGATATATGCCTCCAAATTCTCCGTCAAATCACGGTAGAAGAAGGCGTAATCTCTATCCTCGATTTCAATAACGGGCGCGTTGATATCGAAGGGCAAGGGGTCTTCGATGTCGTCGAAGTCCGCCTTCCCGTTCTCACGCTCGTAGACGATGTCCGCTCTGCGCGTGATGGCGCGCACGATTTTATGGAACTCCATTTTATCCATGGAGTCGTCGTAACGATTGAACACGACGAGCTGGGTATTCACCAACTTATCGTAGACGAGCTGGCGCATATTCGCGTTGTAGTTGAGGAAGGTGCGCGAATCGAAGAAGGTCATAAGCTGATTGATCATCCAACCTTCGGGCATGGCGTTGAAAAAATCGTTCAACTCCCACATACCGTTGTACTCCACCACGACGCGTTCTGCGCCGTACTTGAGTTGGAGCTCGGCAAGGTGCGCCTCGTTGAGTTCTTCCTTGTCCTCGATGACGACGAGTTCTACGCTCTCGGCGTTCGAAAAGCGAATGGTCTCGTACTCCTCTTCACCCTCTTCGCACACGAGCAATAAGGTCTTTTCCCCCGACGAAAAACGGGGGTCTTCCAAAGTTTCCTGAATAAATTTCGTTTTGCCCGATTCCAAAAAACCCAAAAACAGGTATACGGGCGTTTCTACGGGAAGTTTTTTCATAGTTTTCCTTAATATCCGTTAGACTTTATACGTGAAACAACGCTTTGAGCGCGTCTTCATTGAGTTTGCAACCGATGACGCAAAGTCTGCCCGTCACCCCTGCCGCGCCCTCGCGGACGTCCGGTTCGCCGGGCACGTAGTCGAAATGGAGCCATGCGCCCTCCCCGTCTACGATACCTTTCGCACGAAGCACGGAGCCGTACTTTTCCTCCGACTGAATTTCTTCGAGCGCGTGGAGAAGTTCTTCCTTGGTGAATTTGCGGGTCGTCTCCACCCCCCAGCTCGTGAACACGTCGTCGGCGTGATGATGTCCGTGATGATGCTCGTGATCGTGATGATGTTCGTGGTCGTGATCGTGACAGCAACAATCGGGGTCGTCGCATTCGTCCTCGTCGTGATGATGATGTTCGTGTTCATGATCGTGATGATGCTCATGTTCATGGTCATGGTCGTGATCATGGTGGTGATGGCAACAGCAATCGGGATCGTCGCACTCGTCCTCGTCGTGATCGTGGTGATCGTGGTGATGATGCTCGTGATGCACTTCCTCGGAAAGGCGGTCAAGCTCCGCCTGCAAGCTGTCCTTTTTCTCCATCGCCGCAAGAATGGCTTTCCCGTCCAGACGGTTCCAGTCCGCCGTTACGACGGTCGCGGAAGCATTTTTCTCCTTCAAGAGCTCCACCGCCGCCGCAACCTTCTCTTCGCCTGCTTTTTGCGTATGAGAAAGAATGATACAGCTTGCGTTTTCCACTTGGTCGTTGAAAAATTCGCCGAAGTTCTTCATATACATCTTGCATTTGGACGCGTCCACGACGGTGCAAAATGCGTTCAACGTTGCGTTTTCAAGCTTGGCGTTTGCCACCGCCTTGATAACGTCGCTCAGTTTCCCGACACCCGAGGGCTCGATGATGATTCTGTCGGGGGAATACTGCGCCGCCACTTTTTGCAACGCCTTGGAGAAATCCCCGACGAGGGAACAGCAGATACAGCCCGAGTTCATCTCGGTGATATTCACGCCTGCGTCCTGCAAAAATCCGCCGTCGATACCGATCTCGCCGAATTCGTTTTCAATCAATACGACTTTCTCTCCTGCGTACGCTTCCTGAATGAGTTTTTTGATGAGCGTCGTTTTCCCTGCGCCTAAAAATCCTGAAAAAATATCGATTTTCGTCATACTTCTTACCTCTGTAAAATCATTGTCGATTATTTATACCGCAATTTTTTCAAGTTAAAACGCCCAGTTTCCGTTTTCGAAAATTTGCACTCTCTCGCCCGTCTTCGTCACGCCGACGATGGAGGTATCGCGCGCCCCGATCATGAAATCCACGTGGATCATGCTGTCGTTGATCCCGCGCGCCTTGCACTCGTCGTCCGTCAATTTCTCAAAACCTTTCAGACATTCGTTAAAACCGTGTCCCAAAGCCAAATGACAGCTTGCGTTTTCATCGAAGAGGGTGTTGTAGAAGAGCACGCCCGATTCGTTGATGGGGGAATCGTAGGGAATGAGCGCACACTCGCCGAGCATCGCGGCGCCTTCGTCCATGGAAACCATGTGTTTCAAAAGCTCTTCCCCCTGCTCCGCCTTCACTTCTACCACTTTGCCGTTCTCAAAACGCAGGGAGAAGTTGTCGATGAGCTGGCCCATGTAGGAAAGGGGTTTGGTCGAATAGACGATCCCTTCCGCCGCCCCTGCTTTGGGAGAGGTAAACACCTCTTCGGTGGGAATGTTGGGGTTGAATACTCTGCCCTGCAAGGTCTTTTCCGTGCCTGCCGCAAAGACGCCGTCCTCCAAAAGTTCCACCCTGAAATCGGTACCGTTCGAGCTCTTATATTCCAGATATTTGAGTCCCAACCCATTGAGGTATGCGCAACGGGAAGCGAGGTCTGCGTTGTGCGCTTTCCACGCGGCGATCGGACTTCTCCCGTCTGCGCGCGCGGTGTGCAGAATTGCCTTCCACATCTCCTCGACCGCCTTGCTCTCGGAAAGGTGGGGGAATACTTTCTTCGCCCACGCCTTGCCGGGGACGGCGGCGATGCACCATTGATGCTTGTTTTCAAGCGCCTGACGGAAGGGTTTTATCTGCGGATAGAGCGCCTGTCTTGCCTTGCTCATTTTCTCCTGATCGACGCCGCTCATGCCGTCGGGATCTTCCGATTCGATATACAAGCGGCAAGCGTAATTTTCCGCCTTATACGCCCACTTCGCCTTTGCCCAGGGTTTGAGTTCGGAAAGGGAATCGAGGGAACGATAGTTCGAGCTCAATTTCTCTACGGGCTGGTGGCTCCATTCCACGTACACTTCGCTTGCCCCTGCCTTGTAGCATTCCTCCACCACCATCGTGACGAATTCGGGTTGATCGAGCTCTGCCGCGATGAATACTTTCTGCCCTTTTTTCACGTTCAAGCCCGTCTTGGCGAGCAGTTTTGCGTATCTTTGTAACTGTGTTTTTCTCATAATCGTACTTCCTTATATTATTTTTTAGATGAGCTGATCGTAATTGATCGGCTTATAGAAAAGTCTTTTTATCTCTGCGTCTTCCCGCGTCTGCGCCAAGATCCACATCAGCTTGGTAATAATGCTCTCGTACGTCATTGCGTAGCTTTCCAAAAGATCGAACCGATCCTTCCAGCCTCTGCCGACCTGGTACACGTCCATATCGCTGCCCTCCTGCTGCACCTGCGTGGTGACGGCAAGCGTCTTGCCCTTCTTCTCCCAACGTTCGATCACTTCGTGAAATCCGTAATAGTCCGTTTCGGGAATACCGCCCGTCCCGTACCCTGCGAGCACCACCGCGTCGTTGTAGCGGAAATAGGTGTCCAAAATTTCCCCTTTCATACCGGGCGTCAGGGTCAGAAGCCCCACCTTTTCGTTGAGCGTTAAGAAAAATACGGGCTTGTCCTTCTTGGGCGTTTTGATATACTGGATTATTTTGCCGTCGCGAATGACCGCAAGGTTGGGAAAATCCACGCTCGTGAAGGCGTTAAAACTCTTCGTGCGTACCTTTTTGGCACGCGTACCAGCAATGACTTTCCCCTGAAAGACGATGACGACGTCGGACGCGTCGTCGGACGCCGCATACAAAAAGCTGTCGCGCAGATTGATCCTGCCGTCCGTGTCCTCTTTGTCGATGGGTTTTTGCGAGCCCGTAAACACGATGGGTTTGGGCGAGCCCTGTACCATGTACGAGATCATCGCCGCCGTATAGGACATCGTATCCGTACCGTGGCAGACTACGAATCCGTCGTATTCCTCGTAATGGTCGCGAATGGCGGTCGCCAACTTCACCCAATGCTCGGGCGTGATATTCGTACTGTCGATATTATATATCTGTATCGCGCTCGGTTGACAAATTTCAAATACTTCGGGCACGCATTTGAGCAACCCTTCCGCGGCGATTTCAGGAACCAACCCTGCCGCGCCCATGTGGGAGGCGATCGTGCCGCCCGTTGCGATCAAAAGAATTTTCTTCATATTTCCACCTCACGCCTTCTTGCGGCGCAGATAATCCCCTTTTTGGAGGACATACGGACACTTGATCTTATAAATCTCCTGCACGAGTTTGCAATCGTCCGTGCGCTCCCCTTTGCCGTCGTAAATCTCCTCGGCGACGAAACTCTTCCCAAAATTCCCGTCGGGAGAAAGCACTTCCAACACGTCGCCCTTACGGAAACGATTGCGCATTTCCGCGTATACGTATCCCTCTTCCGCGCCCACGACATCGGCGATATAGACACAATCCCCCTTGGATTGACTGTCCGTATAGTTGACCGTTTCGGGGTTTTTTCCGAGCGCGTACGCCGTCGTGTAATCCCGATGCGCAACCGCCAAAAGCTCCTCTTGGGAAAGCGCCAAATCGCCACCATCTATCAGCCTTCGATAGGCATTGATGACCGTCGCAAGATAATACCCGCTCTTCATTCTCCCTTCGATCTTGAAAGAGCACACGCCTACCTTCTCCATCTTTTTCAGATAGGCGAGCATATTCAGATCCTTGCTGTTGAAAATATACGTTCCCTTGCCGTCCTCTTCAAGGGGCAACCATTC
This sequence comes from Clostridia bacterium, assembly GCA_017626135.1. GTDB lineage: Bacteria > Bacillota > Clostridia > Christensenellales > Borkfalkiaceae > Scatosoma. The sequence goes on from JAGAJI010000005.1 coordinate 12,898, forward strand.
GGACTGCCCGTTCGTTGCGTTCAACGCACGCACTTCGTAACGCCAACGGCAGGACTGCACGCACGCGCCTCGATTCGACGACCGCCCGTCCAGATAATCGGATAGAAGGCATCTGCCGCTGTAAGAAATGCACATCGCACCGTGCACGAACGCCTCCAACTCCGTTTCGGGAACGAACTCGTGGATTTCGGCAATCTCGGGTAAGGAAAGCTCACGGGCGAGAATAACGCGGGATACTCCTTGCTCCTGCCAGAATTTCACGGCGTATTTGTTCGTCGTATTCGCCTGTGTGGACAGGTGAACGGCAAGTTTGGGCGCTTCCTTTTTTGCCAGATACACGACGCCCGGATCGCTGATGATGGCGGCGTCTGCCTGCAAAGCTTCCAACGTCTGCAAATAGTCTTTGAGCATCGCAAAGTCTGCGTTTTTCGCAAAAATATTCGCCGTCACGTACACCTTTTTTCCCATGGAATGGGCAAGATTCACCGCGCTTTGCAACTCGTCCGTCGTAAAGTTATCGGCAAAGGTACGCAAAGAGAAATGCTTTCCGCCCACGTATACGGCGTCCGCGCCGAAATGGAGCGCCGTACGGAGCTTGCCATAACTCCCCGCCGGCGCCAACAATTCCGACTTTATCCGATTGTCCTTTCTTTCGTTTTCCAAAATCATTCCTCCGAGTTATACACCGATAACGCAACGCCGTCCCCGACGTTCACGACGGACGTGATGAAATCCTCGTCGGCGGTGACCACTTCGAGGTAGGAGCGGATCTTCTCCACGATGGAATGTCGCTTTTGCGGCGTAGGTTCCTCGCCGCTCACCCAACCGTAGAGCAACACGTCGTCCGCAAACAGCAACGCCCCGGGTTTCATCAGCCGCTTTAAGTCGAACAGATACTTTTCGTACTGTGCTTTCGGGCCGTCCAAAAAGACGAAATCGAACTCCCCGTCCATCATGGCGAGAATCTCCCCGGCGTCACCCAAATAGGCGTTGACGCGCTCGGTCATACCAAAATCCGCAAAATTTTTCTTGGCTTCCAAAAAGCGTTCCTCTTCCAACTCTATGGTGGTGAGTTTCGCGTTGGGACGTTCGGAAAGCATGGCGACGCCCGACAAGCCTACCGCCGTACCGATTTCCAGAATTTTCATCGGCTTTACGGCGCGGAGCATGAGCAAAAGGAAATTGAGCGTCTCGTCGTCCGCTACGGGAATCCCACGCTCCAAAGCCTCTTTCCGCCGCGCGCAAATGCGCTCGTCGATATGCAGTTTTACCAAAGACGCTGTGTATTTCATTCGTTATTCATTTGTTTTTCTTATACGTCCAGAATGGAGACCACAATCAGGGGCGCCTGCTTGGTCTTTTTATAGAAGTAGTTCTTCAAATTCTTACGAATGGCAAGCGCAAGTTCTTCCTTGTTCCCGCTCTCGTAATCGTAATTTTCCACCGCACGGCGAACGACGGCAAGCATCTCCGTTTCCGTCTCCCCATGTGCAAACACGCAGCCGTGCGATTCGATGACGGGATCGTTGATGACGTAGTTGCCCGTCACCGCCAAAGCGACGGTGAATACCCCGTCCGCGGACATTTTCAGCCTATCCTTCATGACTTCGCTGGTGCCGTAGTCCTCCACGCCGTCGCCGTCGATCAGCCTCGTGCCCGCCTGCACGTTCGCACCGAATTTGATGGAATCGGAGGTGAGCTCCACGCAGTTCCCGATGTCCGTGATGAGAATATTCCGCTCGGGCATTCCAAGCGATTCCGCGAGTTCCGCATGCCGTTTCAAATGGCGGTATTCCCCATGTACGGGAATGAAGAACTTGGGATTGAGCAGGCTGTGCAAAATTTTATGCTCGTCCTGACAAGCGTGTCCCGAGACGTGGATCTTTTCCAAACTCTCGTATACGACGTGCGCGCCCTGTCTGTACAGGTTGTTGATGACTCTGTAAATCATCCTTTCGTTGCCCGGAATGGGGTTCGCCGAGATGATGATCGTGTCGTTTTCCCCGATCGTAACTTTGTTGAATTCCCCCATCGCCATGCGCGTCAACGCAGACATGGGTTCCCCCTGTGAGCCCGTGGAGACGATCAACAGCTCCCCGTCGAGGAGGTTTTTCGTCTTTTCGATATCGACCAAAATGCCGTCGGGAATTATGAGTTCCCCGATCGCCACAGCGGCTTCCACAACCTTGAACATACTCCGTCCCGAAAGCGCCACCTTACGGCGATACTTCACCGCAAGATCGATAATCTGCTGCAAACGGTGCACGTTGGAGGCAAACGTCGCAATGATCAGACGGCGATCCATATTTTCGGAAAACAGGTGATCGAGGGTCGTTCCGACGACGCTTTCGCTCATCGTGTAGCCTGCACGCTCGATATTCGTGGATTCGCCCATATAGAGCAATACGCCCTCTCTGCCGAGCTCGGCGATGCGCTTTAAGTCGATGGACTCACCCGCTACGGGGGTTAAGTCGATTTTGAAGTCGCCGCTGTGATAGACGAGCCCGTGGGGGGTACGGATCGCCAACGCGCACGCGCCGGAAATGGAATGGTTCACGTTGATGAATTCCACCTCGAACGCGCCTGCTTTGATGACGTCACCGGGCAAAACCACCTTCTGCACGCTGTTTTGAATACGGTGCTCCTGCAATTTGTTGTCGGTGAGCATCAAGGTGAGCTTGGTGCCGTAAATGGGGATATCGGCGTCCAGCTCCTTCAACAAATAGGGTACGCCGCCGATGTGGTCCTCGTGTCCGTGCGTCAAAAAGATGCCGCGGATTTTCTGCTTGTTTTGCACGAGATAGGTGTAATCGGGAATGACCGAATCCACCCCGGGCATATCCTCGCCGTTGGGGAAGGTGAGCCCTGCGTCGATGATGATGATGTCGTGCCCGTATTCGAGGGCGGTCATGTTTTTCCCGATTTCCCCCACACCGCCGAGGAAGAGGATTTTTACCGGTCTCTTCTTTTTCGGATGCGTAGTTTTTCCCTCGTCTTCCTGCACGGCGGGCGTCTTTTTCATATTCTTGCCGCCCTTTGCCGTTTTCACGGGCGACTTTTTCCCCTCTTCCAAGACGGGGTTGACTGCCTTACCCGCTTTCGTTGCTTTTCCCCTTTTCTCCTTGGGTTCTTCCTGCGTCGTTTGGGGCGTCTGCTTACTTCTGACCTTGTCCATGGTCAACACTCTTTTCTTGCGTTCCGGTTTTTCGCTTTGAAGAATCGTAGGTTGGGCGCCCGTATCAAACGCGGTGCCCATGGGATTCCTCTTCCCGCCGTTAAAACGGGTTTTCACCGAGGGAACTTTTTCCTCACTCTTTACAGATCCATTCTGTCTTTTTTCTTTCACTTTCTTTTATTTCTCCTTACGCGGTCTTATGTATATACCACGACTATAAAAGAGAGAGCCGAAAATATGGGAATTATCAGCTCTCTTTCTTTATTCAAATATCTTTTGTGAATCAGAAGTCAAAGTTGACTTTCTTTTCCTTCGTTGCTTTGATATAGCCTTCTTCGTAGAGCTGCTTGGTGGATTGATATGCAAATTCTTCTACGTAGTCAACCGCTTTGAAGTTATCTGCCTTATCCGCGCCGAGCTTGTCAGCGAGAACGCCAACCAAACGAAGTGCTTTCTTCACGGCTGCGTCACTCTTGATCTTCACCATGAAAGGAGTGCTTTCATATGCTTTCTGATCGCCGACGTCCTTCTGATGATATACGGTGGGCTTCAATTCGGGATCGTTGGGATCAAGCGCAACGTAGAAGCAAAGCGTCTTACCGTTGATGTTGATCTTCGCAACCGTATCACGACCGTAGTTGAATCTGTCGCCGTGCCAGCTTACGTTGGAATTGATCTTCTTGTAAGAGGTCAGCTCGTTCTTGATATCGCTGTAATAGCCCTTTACCTTTTCATCGCTCTGTTTCATCTTTGCGGTGAAACTTCTCTTCAAGCGAATGACGAGACCGGTTTCTGCATCTACGAGTTCGTTTCCGGATTCGTCGAACATGGGAAGCGCAGTCGCCGCCAACTCTTCTTCGACGGGTGCGTCAGCCGCAGATTCCACTTCCACGGGAGCTTCC
>JAGAJI010000006.1 GCA_017626135.1 Clostridia bacterium
ACAGTCGGCACCAAGCTGAAATTGTTGAGTGGTTCTAAAGTGACGGTTACAGAAACTGCAACTCTGAATGTGAATAGCTCGATGATTGTATATCCTAAATCGGTAACTAGCGGTGATACCGCTGATACGTTTATGTCCGGAAGACAGGCGGCTCCCGGTAACTATCCTGCAAAATCTGAAGCAGAACTGATTGTATGCGGTACGGCAAATATTTCTGCGGCTTTCGGCGGTATCGTTAAGGCAGGTAGCACAAATGCGATATTAAACGTAACTTCTAGTACGTTGTCAGTAACCAGTTATGAATATGAAGGGAAATCAGGCGGAGCAGGCAGAAACGAGCGCGATAAAGTTACGAGAACGTTCCAAGCACCTGGGTATAATGCGATTTACAGTACGGCGGGCACGTATAATGTTGTTCAATATAATGGACAGTACGTTTGGGTAACGGACACTGCTAAACTTCCATTCAGCAACTTCAAGTTCAGCATTGTTGAAAATGGTTCATTTAGGGACTTGGATTTGACGCTGACGCAAGAAATCATGTATAACTCGGCGACAACACTTGCAGGGGCAACGTATACGGGTTCGGATGGCTCCGCCTATAAATTCCTTGGTTGGTATAATGCGGCGAATACGACGAATGCGGCAAACAAAGTGGAAGCAATTACCTATAAAGAGTACGCCGACAAGACGCTTTACGGTGTATTTGAAAAGGTGGCGGATACAATCACCGTTACGTTTGTTGCACAGGCGCCTGATACAAGATACGGTATCACTGGATTTACGAATGGTCAGCTCACCATCACGATAGACCCCGATCAGAATCTTTTGGATTTGGCAAGTAACTACGGTTTCTACACTACCCAGTATAATAAGGATAATCAGAAATATTTCAGCCATTGGTATCAAGAAGGAAGTGAGGGTGTACAAGTGGAAACTTTGACGGAAATCTTCGCTCAAGGTACTAAGGAAATCACGCTGTATGCAAAGTGGTTGGATAAATGGGAAATTCAGGCTAACCTAACTGCAGGTAGTAAGAATGCCCCTATCGTTACGGTGACAGTAGATAACAATGATTCTGTCGAGTTGGAAGTAAAAAACAATCAACACGTAGCATGGGTGAAACCAGGGCAGAAGTTTAGTGTTACGTACTTGCAGACTTCAAGTAATGAGATTAATCCCGCGTATGATAGTACTAAAGGTGCTACGACAAACTATACAATTAAAGCAACGGGGGAAAATAATAACGATAGTGGCGGTTGCGTCACGCCGGAAACGTTGATTACGCTTGCTGACGGTACGCAGAAGAAAGTAGAAGATCTGACCGGTGATGAAACGTTGTTGGTATTCGATCACGAGACCGGGAAATATACCACTTCTTCGATTTTGTTCATTGAAAACGACGGGGTGAAAGATTATGAAATTCTCAACGTCGAATTCTCTGACGGAACCAAGGTGCGTATCATTTATGAGCATGCTCTGTTTGATAAGACTTTGAATAAGTACGTGTATATCAACAACGCTACGTTGACTGATTATATCGGACACGAATTTGTCAAAGGGGACGGCTCTACGTTTGAAACTGTTGTTATGACGAAAGCGTATAAGACGGTTGAAACGACCGGATGTTATAGCTTGGTTACTGCTTATCAGTTGAATTATTTCATAGACGATATGCTTTCCATTCCCGGCGGTATTGACGGATTGTTTAATTTCTTCGATTATGATGAGAACTTGAAGTATGATGAAACCGCAAAGGCAAACGATATTGCCGAATACGGATTGTTGTCGTACGAAGCTCTTGCAGACTACGGTGTAACCGAGGAAATGTTTGAGGTATTCAACGGCAAATACTTGGCGGTTGCTATCGGCAAAGGAAATGTCACCATGGAAGATATTATTGCAATGGCAGAACGTTACGGAGTGCATTTTCAATCCGATCCCGAACAGGTAGGATGAAATGTGGTAAAAGAAAAAGCGGGGAAGAAATTCCTCGCTTTTTCCTTTTCGAGTGCTCCGTACGTCTTGTCCCGCCCGCCGCGCGTTGCGCGGCGGGCGGGGAAATTTTTAAAATAGCTCCCTTATTTTATTGCAAAAGTCTTGCGAATGTTTTATACTAATAGAGTAAGCAGGTTCGTGCTATGCTCGTCTGCTTAATCAAACACAAAAGAGAGGTTTTTATGAAAGGATTTGCGAAAATTACTTTGACCGTTGCGCTTGCGGCGTGTCTTATCACTCCTGCGTTCGCGCAGACGGCGTCGGCGGCGACGCCCACGGGCTATACCTGCGCCGAGGACGTTCGCTACGTCAAGTCGGGCAAATATATCTACAACTGGGGCGCTCGCGGCGAGGAGGCTACCTTTTTAAGCACCTATGCGGAAGATTTTTACACGGGGAGCTACGTCTACTCCGCTCTGTCCGAAGAAGCGGGCGGCAGCGGCAGTTCGGACGCTCCGAAGAGCGACCTTTACAAGGCGTTGCAGACCTTGATGGACTCCAAACAGACGTACGAGACCTCCTATAACGCGACGCGCGAATTATTCCGCTACACGGACTGTGAAAAGGGCGGCGGCGCGATTTCCTGTTTCTATACGAAAAAGGCAATCGGACCGGCGTGGGACGGGGGCTCGACGTGGAACAGAGAGCACACCTGGCCGAACTCCAAAGGGGACGCGTCCGGGAACGGCGAGAACGATATCATGATGCTCCGTCCCACCGATTCCAAAACGAACAGCGGGCGCGGCAACAAGGCGTACGGCGAGAGCGGCGGCACGACCTTCTACGATCCCGACAAGTATTTGAAGGACGGCGACAGCGTGCGCGGCGATTGTGCGCGAATTATGCTGTACGTATACACCCGTTGGGGTAACACGGGCAGAATGTGGGGCGCGTCGGGGGTTATGGAGAGCCTGCCGATCTTGCTCAAATGGATGGAAGAGGATCCCGTGGACACGTGGGAAATGGGCAGAAACGACGCGGTGCAGGCGATCACGGGCACGCGGAACGTGTTCGTGGACTATCCCGAATACGCATGGTTATTGTTCGGAGCGGAGCTCCCGGACGATATGGTCACCCCCTCAGGCGAGGCGAAAAAGAGCGCTTCGGATAGACCTGACGACTCCTCGTCGAGCGATATCGACAGCTCGGTATCTTCCCCCGACGATTCGTCGAGCGATATCGACAGTTCCAAACCTTCGCAGGGCGAATGTGAGCACGTGTTCGGCGAATGGACGATCACGCGCGAGCCGACGGACGAGAAGGACGGTTTGCGCAGCCATACCTGCACGATTTGCGGTTTGCTCGAGGTAGAGAAAATTCCCCGCCCGAGCGGAGATAGCTCGGAGCCGAACTGGGGGAACAACCTGCTTTTGCTTTTGAATTGTAACGCTACGGTGGTTAGTCCGATTTCGCTGACGGTGATACTTGCGTGCGCGTACGTGCTCGGGAGAAAGAAGGAGTCCTAAACGAGGCTTTATGATGAAAAGGAAGGTTAAATTTACGCTATCCACCACGCAGGTGATCTTACTGGGATTTCTCGGTGTCATCTTAGTGGGGAGCGGATTGCTCGTCCTGCCGTTCGCCACCAAAAGCGGCGTGTCGGTGGGGTATCTCGACGCCCTGTTTACGGCGACGACGTCCACTTGCGTGACGGGTTTGGTCACGCTGACGACGGTGGACACGTGGAGCGTATTCGGGCAAATCGTCATTTTGATTCTCATTCAGATCGGCGGTTTGGGCGTCATTACGGTCAGCTCGTGCCTGCTCTTATTACTGCACCGCAAAATCGGCGTGAAAGACAGTCATCTGATTCAGGACGCCTTCAATCTCAACACGCTGGCGGAGTTGGGGAAATTCGTAAAAAAGGTAGTGATCGGCACGCTGATCGTCGAGGGCGTGGGGGCACTGTTATACATGACGGTGTTTATTCCCGACTTCGGGCCCAAGGGGATTTGGATTGCCGTTTTCAACTCCGTTTCCGCCTTCTGCAACGCGGGCATCGACATCGTTTCGGCGGACAGTCTGAGCGCGTACGCCTGCAATCCCATGGTGAACTTCGTCACCTGCACGCTCGTCGTGCTCGGTGGGTTGGGGTACATCGTCTGGTGGGACGTCATTCGCGTGATGCGCGAGTGGAAAACGTACAAATTCAAGAGCTTTCAGCGACTCACCTTGCATAGCAAAATCGTGCTGACGGTGACGTCCGTCCTGATTTTCGGCGGCGCGTTGCTGTTCTTGCTATTCGAATACAACAACCCGTTGACGATGGGGAATTATCACTTTTTCGATAAGCTCCAAATGTCGTTTTTCCAGTCGGTGATGACGCGAACGGCGGGATTTTCGAGCGTTTCGCAGGCAGGCTTGACAAACGGTTCGGCGATGCTTTCCATACTGCTCATGTTCATCGGCGGTTCGCCCGTGGGCACGGCAGGGGGCGTAAAGACGGTCACGGTCTTCGTGTTGTTCGCAATGACCCTTTCGACGGTGACGAACAAGAACGAGACGACGGTGTTCCACCGCACGCTCTCGCGGCAGGCGATCGGCAAGGCGATGGCGGTCGTGGGGGTATTTATGAGCATCGTGATTATTTCCACGCTCTTGCTTGCGGTGGCGATGCCCGAGGCGTCCGCGCTCGATCTGATCTATGAAACGGTGAGCGCCACGGCGACGGTGGGCTTGTCGAGGAACTTGACTGCGTCGTTGAACGCATGGGGAAAACTCGTCATCACGGGCACCATGTATTTGGGTAGAGTGGGGCCGATCTCGCTGTTGATTGCGTTCCGCACGAAGAAGGAAATCCCCAACATTATCAAAAATCCCACGGAAGAAATCAGCGTTGGGTAAGGAGAAAGATATGAGTTTATATAGAACGTACGCCGTATTAGGGCTTGGCAGATACGGCATGGCAGTAGCCAAAGAGCTTGTGAGAAGCGGTGCGGAAGTGCTTGCGGTGGACATGGACGAGGTGACGGTAAATTCCGCGGCGGCGGAAATTCCCTATTGCAAATGCGCCAACGTGACGGACCCCGAGGTCATCAAGCAGTTGAACGTCGGCAGCATCGACGTCGTCCTCATCGCGATGGCGAACAACATGGAAGCGAGCGTCATGGCGACCATGCTCTGCAAGGAGGCGGGGGTGAAGCGCATCATCGCGAAATGTTCCAACGAAATGCACCGCAAAATTTTGAGGAAAGTGGGCGCAGACAAGGTCGTCCTGCCCGAAACGGAAGCAGGCGTGCGCCTGGCGAAGAATTTATTGAGTTCAGGCTTCGTCGATCTCATCGAGCTCGACGACAACGTGTCGATGGTGGAATTGCCCGTCGCGCCCGAGTGGGTGGGCAAAAACCTGTTGGAACTCAATCTGCGTAAGAAATACTCCATCAACGTGGTCGCCATTCGCGAAGGGGAGAGCGTGAGCGTCAATATCGATCCCGAAAAACCCTTGACAGCGATCATGAAACTGATCGTCATCGCCTATACGTCCAAACTCAAAAAATTGAACGATTGACAGGGAAAAAGAAAACCGCCGCGAGCGAACGCTCGCGGCGGTAAATTTTTATGCAATAGGGATAGTTTTCTTCCGTTTTCACGGTTTAGGGGAGCCGTCCGTTATGCTTGCGGAAGTCTTTGAGCAAGCTGACGAGCAGGCTCCAACCAAAGATCAGTACGCTCGAACAGCAATATCCTCTAAAGTCCAAAATCACGTCGTCGAAGGAACAGCCCCTGCCTTCGGTGAAGATGGGGAGCTGGAAGATTTCCGTCAGCCCCGCCACCGCGAACCCTGCCGCCAAGCAGACGAGAAAGGCGATAAATTTCCCCTTCGTGCTCTTGGGAAAGAAGGTGTGATAGGTGAGCGCCGCGAAGATGCCGAGGATAATGAACGCACCGAAATGTCCGAAACTCTTTCTTACCCAAAGGGCGAAATTATCAAATTGCTCGCTGAACGTCGGATAAGCGACGGTCAATTCAAAACGTTCTAAGGTCGTTTCTCCGTCGTAGGAAGTGGAAACGGTAATCGTCGTCTTGCCGATGCCCACGCCCTCGATCGTCCCGTCGGGGTGAATCTTCGCAACTTCGGGATTGGAGGATTCGAACGTTACGTAAAGCACCGTCGCGTTTTCCTCCAACGTCGCCGTGACGGACGCGGAACATTGGATTTTCATCGAATATCCGTCTTCCGTTTGCTTCATATCCTGCATCGTCAAGGCAATCGTTTTGGACAGGACTTCCTTGACGGTGATTTCCACGCTGCCTTCGATTTCATACGCAGAGGACTTCGCCGTGACGGTTACTTTCCCTGCCGAGAGGTAGGTGACGTTGCCACTTTGGTCGACGGTTGCAACGTCGGGGTTGGAACTTGACCAAACGAGCTTCTTATTCGTTGCGTCGGCAGGGGAAACGGTGCAGGAAACTTTTTCGTTTCCGCCTACGTATCCGACGCCGCCGTGGAAAAGCTCGATGCCCGTGACGGGCACGGGAGGAGTGATCGGTTTTTCCTCTACGTTAATCGTCACGGCGTGCGTCAGGCTCCCGTTGGCTTTGGAAGTCGCCGTGATCGTTGCCGTGCCGACGGCGACGCCTTTGACCTGCCCCGAGGCGTTGACCGTTAAGACGCTCGTGTCCGAGGAACTCCAAGTCACTTCCCGTTCGGTGGTGTCGGAAGGGGTGTAGACGATATCCAAGCCCAAGGAATTCCCCACGTAGACGGAGTCCTTTTTGATCGCGATCTGAATGCCCTCCACGGCAATTTCTTTCACCGTTACCCGAAACGTTTGCGTAAACGCTCGGTTTTCTTCCGAAGTGACGGTGATCGTCGCCTCACCGCTCTTTTTGGCAAGCACGGTCCCGTCTGCGTACACCTCTGCGACGGTTGCGTCGGAAGAGAGATAGGACAACGCCTTGTTCGTGGCGTCCTCGGGCGTGACGGTGTATTGTATTTTTCCCTTGTTTCCGGCAAGCATCGTCAATCCGTCGAGGGAGTGCGCTTTGCCGGCAATCCGCACCGAATCTACGGTCAAGCCGTCCACCGCTACGTATTCCGCTTCGGGTTGCTGGATTTCCGTCACGACGCCGTCGATTGCGTCGCCCACGCTGTTGCTGATGTCGAGGACTCGCTCCCCGGCGTCAACGCCTGCATACAGAGGATAAGAATACAGAGAAGATATGCCAGAGTTACCCCGATTTTATACAATATTTTCCACGTATTTTTCTTCTTTTTCATGTTTTCCATGTTTGTTAATTTCATTAAGCGTGTTATTCGTTCAATTATAATTAGTTTATTATAACATATATAATTCAATTATGCAATCGAAAATGCAGAGTTTTGGAAAAAATTTTTGAAATTGATAAAAAAGAAAAAAGGGAGAATGAAAAATACTCGGTAAAAAACGCTTTACAATCAGGTGATTTTGCGGTATAATAGAAAAGTATTATTATGTCGTATTGCGCCCTGTCCGTTTGCGGCGGGGCAGATAGAAAAAGGAAACAGTATGAAAATTTCCGAAAACTGGAAGGATTATTCCATCATCGCGACGGGGGACGGCTATAAGCTCGAACGCTGGAAGGACGTCTATTTGCTCCGTCCCGACCCGCAGGTCATTTGGGCGGCGCAGACGGATTTGTTCGCCTATCCCAAGCTCAACGCCTACTACAAGCGCAGCGAAAAAGGGGGCGGCGGCTGGAAGATTCTGAAACCCATTCCCGACGAATGGAATATCGCCTACGAGACGCTCGATCTCCGTTTCAAAATCAAGCCCATGGGCTTCAAGCATACGGGGCTTTTCCCCGAGCAGGCGGTCAACTGGGAGTACATGACGAAGCTCATTCAAAAGGCGGGCAGACCCATCAAGGTGTTGAACTTATTCGCGTACACGGGTGGGGCGACGGTGGCTTGCGCCAAAGCGGGCGCACAGGTCACGCACGTAGACGCGGCGAAGGGCATGGTGGAACGAGCGGGCGAGAACGCTCGTTTGTCCGGCATCGACACGGGTATTCGCTACATCGTGGACGATTGCTTGAAATTCGTGCAGAGAGAAATTCGCAGAGGGAATAAGTATGACGCCATCATCATGGATCCGCCCTCGTACGGCAGGGGACCCAACGGAGAAATGTGGAAGATCGAAAACGATCTGTATAAATTCGTGCAGACCTGTACGGGAGTGCTTTCCGACAATCCTTTGTTCGTGCTCATCAACAGCTACACGACGGGCTTGCAGCCGATGGTACTCAAAAATATTTTACAGCTCACCATGAAGAATTTCCAAGGGAGCGTGGACGCCTACGAAGTGGGCATAAAAACGGAGGAGGGAATTTCCCTGCCTTGCGGAGCGGGAGGTATATTCGTCAATGACGCAAATTGAAAACAAGGAAAAAGCAGAAGTGGAGACGCCCTTTTCCATTCTTTACGAGGACAACCATATCATCGTCGTACAGAAGCCGCAGATGACGGCTTGTTGTCCCGACGAGAGTAAGGACGACAACCTGCTCGATCAGATCAAACGTTATATCAAAGTCGCTTACAACAAGCCCGGCAACGTATACGTAGGGCTCGTACACCGCTTGGACAGACCGACGGGCGGCGTCATGGTATACGCCAAGACGAGCAAGGCGGCGGCGCGGCTCACCGAGGGCTTGCAGACGGGGGATTTCGAGAAAAAATATCTTGCCGTACTTTGCGGTACGCCCGACACCGAGCGCGGCACCCTTTGCAACTATTTGAGAAAGAACACCGTCAACAACATGGTGTATATCTGCACGCCGAGCGAAGAGGGCGCAAAATACGCGGAGCTCGATTATCGCGTCGTGGAAGACAAGGGGAAATACTCCTTGGTGGAAGTCCGTTTGCACACGGGCAGAACGCACCAGATCCGCGTGCAGATGGCAGGCATTTCCCACCCCATCTACGGGGATATGCGTTACGGCGGCGCGCAGGCGCAAAAAGGCAAGCTCGCCCTTTGGGCGTATTCCCTTTCCTTCCTGCATCCCATCACGAAGGAACGGTTGAAATTCATCGCTTATCCGCCCGAAACGGAAGTCCCCTGGAAGGCGTTTGAGCTGTCCAAAGCGATAGAAATTCAATGAAATTTCAAGAAAATCGTAAAAAGAGTAAAAAACCCCTGAAATGCGATTGACAAACGGAGCGTTTCCGTGTAAAATATATAGGTACGATATTGTATATTGCGAGTAATCTACCCGCAGAACGATACGAAAAATACGAGGCACAATTCCATGAAAAGAAACAGTAAAAACTTATTAACTCTTTTGCTTGTCGGTGCGCTTTGCGCGGCAACGATCGGCGGCGTAGCGACGGTAGCTTCCGCGGAAGAGACGGCAACCGTAGGCGCCAAATATGCGCTCACGCAGGTCTTCACGAAGAAAAACGACGCAACCGTAGCCAACGAGAAGATCGGCGAGGAAGAAAAAGCAACGGCGAAATTCTCCTTCCCCAAGACGGAAGAAACGGACGAGGCTAAGCTCCCCGCCGTAGAGTTGGATCGCGACCTTGCTTTGAAATGGTTCGATAAAGACGGCGCGAAATATCTCAACTTCACCTTCGCATTTGCGGATAATAATTGCAAGGAAGTTTCCTTTGCGATCGAGACCACGCCCTATCAGTCGGTTTCGGAAGAAAAGGCGACCAACGTCTTGAAGATTACGAAGGACGGCAAAGTATACGTAAACGGAGACGAATCCACGGCAACCGTAACTTTGAACGGCGACGTAAGCGTTTCGCTTGACGCAGGTTCCGAAAGCGGTGCGTTTGTCGTAAAAGTCAACGGCACGCAAGTCGGTGAGTTTACGAATATCGGCGCGAACTACGCGGAAAACGACGGCAACGACAAGGATTCCTTCCTCGTCAAAGCTACACCCGTAGACGGCGCGGAAGAGACGGCGATCTATTTGAAGAGCCTGAACGGTCAGTCTTTTGCGAACATCACGGACGGTCAGGTAGAGGACAATGCACCCGCCGTGTTGATCGTCAACCAGGATATCAGCCATTTCTTGATGGGTACGGCGTTTAACCTTGACTACAAGGCAATCGACGTGTTGAAGAGCTCGGTGACCATTTCCAGCAGCGACAGACAGTACTATCAATGGAATCCCACCGATACGGAAGTAAAGGGCAAGAATATCACCACCTCCACCTATTTCATGGACACCGTTTATGAAAAAGACGGCAAAACAACCTCCGTTTGGAGAGAGGAAGAAGAAGCGAACGGCGAAGGCAGAGAATTCGTCTCCATTTGGTTTGATTTAAGCGACGGCACCTACTCGGGAGAAAAGGCGAGATACGAGCTTGCTTGGTATGCAGAGGGCACCGTGGAAAAGACGGTCGGCGAAGGCGAAAGCGCAGATACGAGATCGTATATCGTGATCAACCGCAACGAAGAGGGGCCTCAATATACGTTGGTTTCCCTTGACGACAACGCCAAAGCAAACGTCGTCGACACCCGTCTTGAAGGGCTCGTGGATGATTATAACAAAAAACTTGCGAAAGTTGCCGCGGATAAGTATGCAGGCAGCAATGAGAAGGTAGACCTTCCCGCCGTGGACTGGTTGATTGCCGACAACAACGGTTACAAGTCCCTGTCCTTCACGATCAGCTACAAGACGCCCACCTCGACGTCGCCGAGCACCGCGTCCAACAAGAAGTACAACAACCTTCAGATCACGACGGCAACCGAAGGTTGGTACGAATTCAAGATTTTCGCAAGCGACTCCGCAAACAACGCGATGAAGTACTACCTCGACGGCAAACTCGTAGAAGTCACGACGAGCAACGTATGGGAAATCGAAGAAATCCCCACCTTCAAATTCAAGCTCGAAAACAAGGGCATCAAGACGAAGGAAGACGCGGATAAAGATACGCTTGACAACAAGATTTTGAACGATAGCTACACCATGAGCAAAGTGAGCATCGTCGGCGCAACCAACGAACAGTCCGCTTATAAGCTCTATAAGATCGACAACGCGCTTTGGGGTATCCCCGGGATCGCGAAGGTCATGGCAAACGTCAAGTACGCCGAACTCAACGAGAAGGCAGACGCGCTCACGAAGGGCTTGAACCTCGTGGACAGCGACGACTACATGACGTACTACCTGCAAGCGTTCCAGACGCTGTTGGTTGAAAAGATCAACGCCGACGCAGAATGCTCCGCGCGCTATCAGGAACTTGCTTCGCAGACGGCAAACTTCAACATCGCAAATATGTTCAAGGAAATCAATCCTTACGACAGCGATCTTGACGAAGACGAAGGCGACAATATCTACAACTGGAGCGCAACGTCGAGAAGATTTACGGCGGCGGAAGAAGGTTTGTACCTCATTCTTGCGGATTACTGGGATGCGGAACTTCCCACCATTGACCGCGTACCTGCGTATAAGCTCGTCGAAGTCTCCGAAGAAACGGACACGATCAAGGGCGTTTCCGAATGGCTTAAAAACAACATGGTATCCATCATTCTGTACGGGGTAGCCGGTGTGTTGGCGATTGTGTTCGTCGTACTCCTGTTCGTGAAACCTTCGAAGGAGACGTTGGAAGACGTGGACAAGAAAGCAAAAAGCAAAAAATAAGAAATAAGTTTTGAACGGGGCGACGAAGTATTCGTCGCCCTTTCTTTATTTCAAAAGGTGGAAAGATGATAAAACGGTGAAACTTTTTGAATAGAGGGTAAAAAAATTCATAACTTGTTGACAATTTGAAAAATACTTGCTATAATAAAGTTGTTATCGGATAATTGCAACAAAACGATGCGTTCCATTGTATAACGTATATCAGTATCAGGAGGAAACGAATATGAAAACATGGAAAAAACTTTCCCTCGTCCTTTGCGCGTGCTTTGCGTTTTCAACCGTAGCCACAGGGTGCGACGTGTTGTTCGGGAAGGATACGGAGAGCAGTTCTTCAAGCTCTTCAAGCTCTTCAAGCTCGTCGAGCGTCGTAGAGGATAGTTCCTCTGCCGAAGAGGATAGCAGCAGCGGCAATACGGAGCAGGATATCGCCACCAAGGTAAATATTTATCTGGGGTTGATGGCGAATCAAATCAACAACTCCAAATCGGCGAAGATTCGTTTCGAGATCAAGAACGACGGTATTTTGCAATCGGGCATCGTGGAGTCCAACACCACCTTGAAGGCGGTATCGGGCGAAATGATCGTCAGCAAGAACGATAGCGGCAGTTTCAACGCCGTGATCGACGCGACGGTCGCGTCCTTGGAAAATCCTTTGCAGGGCGAGACGAAAAAGTATTATCTTATCGACGATTACGTGTACGAATACGTGTCGGAAGGTACATACAACAAGTACGAAGAAAAGGTCGTAGACAACGCCGTGCACGCCCTGACGCAGGGAAATTACGCGACGCTTGCGGATCTGTACGCGGGCTTGGAGTCGATGCTCAAAGGGGAAGGCGCAAGCAATCCCGACTTTGAATTCGGGGGGTTGGAAGACTCTTTCGGGAATATGGCGGAGCTTGACAGCGGTTTGACGGACGAAGGCGCTTGGGTGACGGCGGACGGGACGGCGAAAGCGGACGAACTGTTTGCCTTTTTGAAGACGGTGAACGAATCGACTACGTACGGCGAGTTGTTTAACTTCGTCTTAAAGCAGATTGCTCCCGACCTCACCATGAAAAAAATTCGCGATACACTCTACCATCATCAAGACGACACCGTCAATGAAATGGTTGAAGAGTTGAATCAAACCTCGCTCGATAAGACCCAGAAGACTTTGCAACAGAATTTAGAGGAGTTGTTAAACAATGCGGCAATCGTAGAATCCATTAGATCTACGTTCCCCGAAGAAATGTATCCCGGCGTTGCTGATGTGATTTTGAGCTTTGATCTCGATCAATTTCTCAAACAAGAAAGCGCGATTCAGGACAAAAACGGCAAATCCATTAAGTATGGGGAGTTAACCTTGAATGATCTTTGTAAGGAACTTGTCAGAAAGCTTGTGGACGAATTAGGCGCCGACAATGAAATTTTAGGCGAGTTAGGGCTTCTTGCGGATAATATCAACATGACGGTTATTGTCGGCGCTATTCAAATTATTGAAGAAAAACCTGCTTTTGCGAATATCAAGGAAGGCAGTACGCTTGATAAGCTCTTGAAACAGGCGCAAACCGTCGAAGTCACGAAAGCGGATATGCGTGTCGAGATCGACGCCGTGGACGATTTCAATATTTCCGTGGCGGCGCAATTCGTCGGCACGAAGAACGACGACGGCACGACGACGAACGTCAGCGGCACGGCGACGCTCAATATCTGCGAATTCAGCTCCAAGGTGGTGGAAATCGCAATTCCCGACGGCGCGGTGATCCAAATCGTGCATAGCACTTGTCAGGAATGCAAGACGCAGAAAGAGGACGTAAAATACCGCGAGGATAAGTACGGCTACTACTGCGAAGAATGTTACGCAAAACCTTCGAAAGAAGAAACACAGGCATAATCGAATGATAAGAAAAGATAGGGCGGATAACTTCCGCCTGTCTTTTTGTGTTGACAAGTATGGAAAAAAGTGGTACAATAGAACTATGGAAAGAAGTGAAAATCCGAAAAAATTCAACATAGACCTGAAGGCGCTTTGGAAGAAAGCGGACGGGTTTTTCGATAAAAACTACGCCCTCTTTTTTGCGCCCATATTCGTGCTCGTCTTGTACGTGGTCACGCTGTTTTCACAGGGCGTGTACCCGTTCGGGGATAAATACACGGTGGCAAGCTACGACTTATCCGCGCAGATCTGCCCGTTTATCGAGCATCTGTTCGACGTCATGCAAGGGAAATCCACCCTCAATTACTCCTACGCGATCGTAGGGGGTGCGGACGTGACGGGGACCTTTTTGTATTTTTTCATCAGTCCGTTCAGTTTTCTCTTCCTCGTTTTCGGGGACGGGAAGGTGTTGTACGCCGCGTCCATCGTCATGATTTTCAAACTGATGACGATCGCCTTTGCGGGGACTTGGTTCGCCAAGAAAATGTTTCAAAACATTCCCGATTATATTTGTATCGCCGTTGGCGTCGTATACGCGTACTGCGGCTACACCTTCGTATCGAATACCTATATCAACTGGATGGACTTCCTCATCTATATGCCCTTTGCCGCAGCGGCGTTTCGGCATTTCGTGAAGACGGGGAAATTCCTGCCCTTCTCCATTTTGATGGCGTGTTGCATCTACACCTGCTTTTCCATTGCCTGTTTCTCGATGTTCACGGTCTTTCCCGCACTCGTCGTATACGGGCTTTTGTGTGTCAAAAAAGAGGACAGAAACCATTTCATCGCATACCTGTGCCTGTCCTTCGTCGTGACCATTCTCTTAGCGCTCCCCGTTCTGGTACCCGCTCTGTTCGCCTTTTTGAGCAGCGCGCGCGGGGGAGACCTGTTTGAAAATCTTTGGTACGGCTACACCATGGTCGAGGGTGAGATCACCGATTTCAACTCCTCGACTTTCTTTGATAAGTGGTCGACTTCCCTCTATCGCAAGTGGACGTATATCCTGTCCGATTCGATTTTCGTCACCCTCACGATTCTCTGGTTTATTCGCAAGGGCTTGAAGGACAAGTTTGCGCAGTTCATGTTGGTGGCGGGGATCATGACTCTGCTGCCCCTCGTCGTGGACGAGGCGATGAACCTCATGAACATGGGCTCGTATATGTCGTACGCCCTGCGCTTTGGGTTCTTGAACGCCCTGTATTTCCTCGGCGGCGCCTGTCTTGCCATCGAGGACCTCTGCGCGAAATATGGGCTCCGACCTGTCGCTCAAGCGGCTTCGCTCCCGACGAGCCAAACGGAAACGGAAGGGGTGGAAACCCCTCCCGAAATGCAAAACGAGGGGGGCATGTCTGCGTTGAACGTGAAAAAACCGCTCGTGAGAATGTCCACGAAGGAAATGATCTGGACTTCCGTTTTCGTATTCCTCGGCGTTTTGGCGATTATCGGTATCGCGTGGATCGGGCTTGGCGGCGGCTATAAAACGATTTGGCGTTGGTTTACGGACGATAAGGACATCTTGAATGGGCTCAACAGCTTTGCAGGGCGATTCGCCCATTCGCTCGGCGGGTTGGAAGTGATCATGTTCCTTGCGCCCGTCGTGCTCGTGCTCACCACCTTCGGCGTGATTTTGCTCTGTCGGTGCAGAGTCAATCCGCGCGTCGTGGCGATCGTGCTCACGGTCGTGGTCGGCGTGCAGGTGGTATTCTACAATAATCAGCTCGTTCTCGGCAACCGCTCCACCCAGCACGAAACCGCACAGGACTATCAGAACATGGCGGCGGTACTCAACGAAATGGACGACAGCTATTTCCGCGTCAAGGATTACGACGACAAGTGGACTTCGCCCATTCCTTTGACGGGGAACACCAACGCGTTCAGCGTGTTCTCGTCCGTCATCGACGCGGACAACTTCGTCACCTATCAGCTCTTCGGCTATAAGGGGAACCCCCAAAACAACTTCAAGAGCGCGCACAACACGGGCAAGAGCAACCGCAGCGACGAGTTCGGCGATTCCTTCCTCGGCTATAAATATTTCTTCAAGTACACCGACCCCGATAGCAGCAAGACGGTGGAAGAACAGCTCGCACAGTTGGAGAAGAATAAACCGTATATCAAAAAGGTAACGATCACCAACGCGCAGGGGGAAGAGGAGCACTTGCACAGCGGTAATTTCTACGTCTATGAAAACACCATCGTGTTCCCCTCGGCGTATCGCGTGGACGGCGGCGACTATAAATTCGAGCGCCCGAACGTCAACAACAGCACCAACCGCAGGATCAATCAAGCCAAGCTTTACGAATTTTTGCGCGGCGAGAATCTGGAAAAATTTACGGGTTCCAAATACGTCACGCCTACGAGCGCGACCGAGCTGAGCGAATACCTTTGGAGCAAGGCGGCGGAGATAGAAGTGAGCGCGGGCAAAATCAAAGCCACGGTTACGGGCGCGAAGGAAGGGGAAGCGTTGTTCTTGAATTTCGTTGCCTCCAAGGGCTACACGGTGACGGTCAACGGCAAGAAGGCAGAACTCATCGACAACGACCTGAAATTCCTTTCCGTGGCGTTGGAAGAAGGGGACAACGTGGTGGAATTTACCTATTCATCCCCTTACGTAAAATATATGGCGGCAGGTTTGGGCGTCGCACTCGTCGGACTTCTGGCGGTGTGGTTCGTCGTGCAAAAGACCAGATTCATGCAATACGTGGCAAAATATATTTCGTGGGCAGGCATTCTTTTGGCGGCGGTGGTCGTCGGATTCTTCATGGTATTCCCCACCTGCGTATTCTTTATGAAACTGCTTGCGCTGATCCCCTAAAAAGAAAAACGAAGGCACCATGTCTGCGTTGAACGCAAAATACGCCGCCCCTTTTACAGCGTAAAAGGGGCGGCGTTCGCTTATAATATTGAGAATTATTCCATCCAAGTGCGGAGTAGTTTCACGTATTCGTCTGCGTGATTGATACTGATATCCCCGTGATACAAATCTTTCAATTCCTTCACGACGCCCCCGTGCAGGACTGCGGAAATTTTTCGGGCGGATTTTTTCATAATTGGTCGTTCTTTGCTTCCGACCAAAATCAGAACTTTTGCGTCCGTCTGAGATAGAGTCTCTTTCATTTTATAATCGGAATTCGCTTTCATGAAAGCGATCAAATTGTTCTTCGTGATTTTGCAGGTGTCCTCAAAATACAGCTCAAATAGCTCTTTTTTGATTTTCAAACTATCGAATTGCAATTTGGAAAACCATTTTTTGCGAATGAGACCGTAGGACAGATGGAACGTGGGTTCTATCAGTTTATAAGTCGTTTTCATGGGCAGAACCAAGGCACTTTCCACGACGGCGTATTCGCAGATGTCCTTTCTTTGCGCGAGGATATCGAGCAGAATTTGTCCGCCCAAGGACAAGCCGGCGATCAATTTTACATTCCCGTTGCAATGCTCGTCAATAAATTGAACGATTTCCGAAGCGTTATTTTCGATGGAGCAAAAGTCCCGATCGCTGTCCGCGTGTCCGTCGAGTACGGGAATAATCAGATGAAAGTCCTTTTTAAGCAATTCAATTTCATCTTTATAATTCCACCACGAAAGTCCGCCCCCGTGCAGGAATATCATCGTATCCGGATTGTGTTCTCCAAATTCTTTGTAAATCATGTTATATCTCCTGATTTTTCCGATAACAGATTGAGGAT